>NZ_CEWDCG010000025.1:0-21598 GCF_982436375.1 Coprobacter sp.
TTTTGATATTGTAAACAAGTGTTTGGGAAATACAATGCCCGGAACAACCATCTGTTTGGGTGTAATCGATTTTGGAGACGGAACGACTTATGTTGCTAACGGTGCGGAATTTGCACATGAAAATCCGAATACGGAAGGTACATTAGATTTCTACATGGGAGATCCGGATAACGGAGGTTTATTGTTTACACAAATCGATGTTAAAGGTACGAATGCTTTTCAGTATTATCGTACTTTCCGTTATAATTTTTATCCTGAAGGTACTGACGGTTTTACCTGGCCTACCGGAAAGCATCAAGTATATATGCGCTATAATAATTGTGAAGGTAATCTGAAAAAGATCGTGTTTTATAACAATGAATTTACTGAAGAAGAACAAGGAGAAATGCCGGACCCGACCTATAGTTGTCAAAAAATAAGTGCAGGACTCGGAAGTGTCGTCAATCCGGAAGAGTTTCCCGATGCGAAGCTGAACGATGAGGGAGCTTGGGGTTGGACAGGAGAAGGATTGATCGTTAAATTCCCGTCTATAGATTTTAAAGATGGAAATACATATCAACAGATAGCTGTGGTTTCTACTCATGGAGGATCTACAAATCCGGATGGTTTCCTCGAAATTTATATTGATGGCACGGACAGTGAAGATAACATGATTGCTAGAATATGGACGGCTCGTGATTGGTATTGGACTGTTTACGGTACATTGGCAAAAAATTTGGAGAAAAATATCAGCGGCGTGCATGATCTTTATGTAAAATGGACCGGTGCTACAAACTTGAAAGAAATTCAATTGATCGAAGGAACTCCTTGGGAAGTAGAAGATGATGAGCCTGAAAAGATAGAGTTGATAGACGAACCTCTTACTGATAACGCTTATGGCATGCATTTTGATGCAATGGGAGGTATTGAGAACACCGTTGAATTTATGGCATACGGTTCAGATGATCTGAAATTTGAGGCTTCTAATATCGGTTATACTTCTTATGGTGTGGTTTTGAAATTTGTTGACGTTGATTTCCAAAATGGACAATTTACTCGTATTTTGGTAGATCATTCTTCAGACCAGGCGTCTTTGGGAAGCAGTACGTTCGATTTCTATATCGACTTGGATCATGATGATTATAGCGATCTATCGGTATTGGAAAATGATACGAAATTGGCAACAGTACAGGCTCAGGGTACAAGTAACTGGGCTACTCCGAAGAAAACTGCCGGAACTATGACATCAAAAGTAGAAGGTGTGCATGATTTGTATATGGTATTTAGGACCGATGCCGGTGCGAATATCCATGGTGTATATTTGGATACCGACTATGATCCTTCTTCTATCTCTACGGCAACAATTGAAGGTGTAAAAGTTTGGGGCATGACAAATGCTGTTTGCATCGAGTCTGCTACTGAGTCGTTGACTGTTGATGTGTATAATTTCGCAGGACAGAATATTTCTCAAACTAAGGTGGCTGCCGGATTGAGTACTTTGTCTATGGCAAAAGGTATTTATTTGGTAAAAGTTGCCGATGCGAAGGGTAATGTAGCTACTTATAAATTGTCTGTAAAATAAAAATTTATTTAATTACAAAGAACGCCCGTTAAGGGCGTTTTTTGTTTTATCGGGTTAAATTATGGTTACAAAAAAAATTTTCTTTTTATTTCTTTTTTGCTGTGTGTCGGCATTGGCTTTTCCTCAAAAGAAGAAAAAAACGAGCGGAAATCCTATTTTGCCCGGATGGTATGCCGATCCTGAAGCTATTGTGTATGGAGATGAATATTGGATATATCCTACATTGTCCGGACTGGTAACTGCTGATGGAAAAGATCCGGATACGGGCAAAAAAACTCGGGCTGTGCATCAAATTTACAATGTGCAGACATATATGGACGCATTTTCGTCTAAAGATCTTGTTCACTGGACTAAGCATCCGAAAGTCCTTTCGATTGAGAATATAAAGTGGCTTGAGTTTGCTTTGTGGGCTCCGTCGGTAATTTCGGCAAACGGGAAATATTATCTTTTTTTCGGGGCTAATGATATTCAGAATAATGACCAATACGGTGGTATAGGTGTAGCAGTTGCCGATCGTCCGGAGGGACCTTTCAAAGATGCTTTAGGAAAACCGCTGATCGATAAAATCGTGAATGGCGCACAACCTATCGATCAGTTCGTATTCCGTGATGATGACGGCTCTTATTATATGTATTACGGAGGCTGGCATCATTGCAATATGGTAAAGTTGAGTGATGATTTGTTGAGCATTGTTCCGTTTGATGACGGTACTTTATATAAATCGGTTACTCCTGAAAATTATGTAGAAGGGCCTTTTATGTTGAAGCGAAACGGCAAATATTATTTTATGTGGTCTGAAGGTAGCTGGGGTGGCTCTGATTATAGCGTGGCTTATGCTATTTCCGATTCTCCTTTTGGTCCTTTCAAACGTATCGGTAAAATATTGCAACAGGATGATAATGTAGCAACCGGAGCCGGACATCATTCGGTGATTCAGATTCCCGGGAAAGACGAATGGTATATCGTTTATCATCGCAGACCTTTAGGTGATACCAATCAGAATCATAGAGAAACGTGTATCGACCGGATGTATTTTGATAAGGACGGATATATTCTTCCTGTTAAAATAACGTTTGAGGGGGTTAAACCTCGTCGCATCAAATAAACTGTTCGCTTTTTATTTGTTATATGAAAAATGCCCCTCGATATTAGGGGCATTTTTCATATAAAGTGTGTAATCTTTTTGATCTATTTCGGATTTAGACAGCCTCTTATATTTGATAGTTTTCTTCTATCTTTCCTCTGAAACCTCTTTTTTTATCTTTCCATATTTGATATCTGTATGCCAGACATGCTGTTATAAAATAGATTCCGGTAAGTATCCACAGATTAATGAATGCATCATGTACGTCACTGATGCTAGCTCCTGTAGTATTCATGCGGACGAAGCCTTCGATTCCCCATGTTGAAGGTATGATAGCTCCTATTATTTTCCAGATTTCGGGCATTGCATAACGTGGCCATGTAATACCTGAAATAAAGAGAAACAGCAATGAAGTAAAAACAAACAGTAGGAACGATGTCTCCCGTTCTCTTACAAATATAGAGAGTGTCATTCCGAAAAATATGGACGATAATAAAAATGGTGCGATGAACGCGTATATTTCCCATTGGTTTCCTATCTGAGGATATTTGAATAGCCAAGGTACTACGTGTAATATATACATTGTGGAGACAATGTAAAGGCTATAATAACATATCGCTTTTCCAAAAACAATATGCATGATATTGTTATGCATCATTTCCCGGTTGGAATAATATCTATGCAATTTCTTGTGTTCGTATATTCCCCCTGCTAAAAGTCCGATTCCTAAAATAAGACTTTGTTGCAAAACCAATATCAAGACTGCCGGAATAAGAAACGATGCGAAACCGCTTTCGGGGTTATAGAGAGTTATAGAACTGTATGGAATAGGAGACATCGCCATTTTAGCTTGTTCGGGGGTCGCTCCACCTAATGCGGCGACTTGTAGTTTTGACCCTAAGTCCATCGTCACTTCTGTCAAAGCGATCAGAAATCCTTTGTAGTTAAGTAATATACTCATATCTGAGTAAAAAATAACCGGACTTTGCTCTCCTCGCATAAGTTTTTTGCTGAAATCCTCCGGAATGAGCATAATGCCGTAACAGTTCTTTTCATACATTATTTTTTTTGCTTCATCCATATTAGCGCAATAAGATACGATCTTTGCATTCGGGCTTGCATCCATGTTCCTACATAATTCACGACTTAACGGAGTGCGGGCGTTATCTACTACAACCATCGGAACATCCCGTACGACTTCAGGATTATAAATAAGAGCATATAATATCGGATATGCAAATGGCAGGGCAAAGAAAAAAATCAATGCTCCGAAATCCCGGAATACCGTTACATATTCTTTTCTCCAGATATAGCAGATATCCAGCATTCCGGTTTTTATCGATTCGAATATTTGTAGTTTCATCTTTAATACTTTTTTATCCTGCTTATTGCTAAGGAACATATACTTGATTTTGCAAAGCGGTTTTGAGTCGTTTCAGTAACGGTAAAGAAGCTATGGCAAAAAGGAACAAATACAGATAATGCATTCGGCTGTAATATAACGGTATGCCGTTCAACGCTTGATCTGCGTATATCAGGAAATAATGTCGTAGCGGGAATATGTTCGACAATAACTGAAATGGCGGATACATGGCAGGCACGGGGAATGAAAATCCGGTAATCGAAATAGAAATGATTCCGAATAATGCGGCTATACTCAACCCTATTCTTAACGATGGTGCTATACTCATCATGATAACGCCGAAGCTTTGGCTTGCAAGAACCAACAAGAACATTGCCGCCAGCATCGGCCAGATTCCGTTGTGTAATGGGAAATGCCAGTATCCGTAGAGCATAGATTGCAGTAATGCTCCCATGATAAAAAACAGAACGGTTTGCGGAAGTAATTTCCCTGTAATAGCCAATACGACCGAGTTGTGTGATCGAGCTAACCATTCTCTGGATGTTCCGTGTTTGATTTCTGTCCCGATGCTGAATACGGTTGTCAATAATATCATTATTTGCAGCATTCCCGGAATAAATGTATTATTCAAATAGACAGAATAACTTATCCAAGGGTTACCTAATTCATGTACTGCCGTAGGCACAGGTTGTAATTGGGGCATAATTTCATATCCGTATTCTCCGTGGGCGAGTAAGGTTTGCTGTACGATAGCCCCGGAGGCAAGTACCGACATCGTTTTGAAATTCTTATATAACAAAGACGCAGGTATGTAGTATGCGTTATTGGTGTAAAACGATATTTCCGGTCTGCGGCCGGCCATAGCTTTTGCTTCGAAACTTTCCGGTATCACTAAGAACCCGTATATTTCTCCCTTTTGCAGCGATTTTCGAGCTTCTGTAAAGCTGTTGGGTTGCTCTGTAACTTGTGTCAGACTCATTGCATCGAGTTGCCGGATAAAATTTCTCGATGCTGCAGAATGGTCGAGATCGACGACGGCGGTAGGAATCTCTTCCGGTAATCCTTCGTTCATAAGAGTTAACAGAAAAAGATAGCTGATGAGAGGTGCTATTATTATACAGAAAATGTATATCGGTCTGGAAACCAGCCGGTGCAATTCTCTTATGATGACTGCCCAAAGAATTTTTGTAACCGATTTTTTTTCTGGCATGTAATTTTTGTATTGAGAGTCCGTTAAAGATGGCGGACTCGGATGTAACTAATTATTTTTTCAGCAAGACAGACATTCCCGGACGCAGGTTTTCTACCGGAGCTGTCGGACGAGCTTTGATCTGGAACGTTTTGGCGTCATATTGTCCGCTTACTTTTGTCGCTCTCCATACAGCATAAGTGCCTAAATCTTTTATATAGTAAATTTTCAAAGTGATTTCTTTGTTTCCTAAAGCCGGAATTATTGCCGGTATTTCTTTTCCCATAGTCAGGTTCTGCAGGAGTTCTTCTCTTACGTTGAATGTAACCCACATGTCATTCAGATTCAGAACATTCATAATCGGAGCTCCAGTACCTACCAGCTCGCCTTCGTTAGGGAATATGTCGGATATTTCTCCGTCGATCGGAGCTGTCAGGTATGAGTCTGCCAATACCGATTCGACTTGAGCCACGCTTCCTTTTGCTGCCAGCAACATTGCTGCCGCGGCCTCTTTATCTTCGATTTGCGCACCTTTTTTTGCCATTTCATATTGAGATTTTGCCGCGCTTTCGGTGGCTTTCATTGCGTTATAGTTTGCTTCGGCTTCATCGCGTTTTTGGGCAGAAATCACGCCTTTTTTGAAAAGAGCCTGCATCCGGTCGTATGATTTTTTTGCAATATCGAGTCCGGCTATTGCTTTTTGCCACATATCATAAGCTGAGTTTATTACTTCTATGCGTGCTCCTTTATCTACTTTTTGGTTTTGGGCCTTATATACATTCTCCATAGCAGAAGCCTGCATGAGTTTAGCTTCGGCATCGGATGAAAAGATGCGGACAAGAGTATCGCCTTTATGTACGCTTTGTCCGTCCTCCACCATAAATTCGACAATACGTCCCGGAAGTTTTCCCGATACCCGTACTTGGGTCGCTTCTGCTTGTCCTTGTATGGTTTCGTCACCCGGTTTCAACATGAAGAATCCGATCATTGCGAGAATGATGATCACGATAATGAGTCCGACTAATCCGATGATCAGACTTTTTTCTTTTTTTCTTTGAGGAGTATCCATTGTCGTTTGTTTTTTTACGTTTCCTATTTTATTTCATTAATCCCATAGCCTTAGACAAATAAACTTCGCATAAGCGGACGTCTATTTCGGCATCTATTTTTTCTGACTGGGCTTGTAACCAGGCAGTCTGAGCTTCCAGTACATTATCGGTCGTAAGAACTCCCTCTTCGAATCCGATTTGGGCGTTACGAAGGTTTTCTTCTGCTTTTTCCATATTTTTGCGTGTCATAATCAGTTTTTTATTTGCTTCGTTTACTTTAAACGTAGCCTGATTGACTTGTAATTCGATTTTTTCTTTAGCTTCTTCTAAATTCAAAAGAGCGATATTTCTTTCTGTTTTAGCCGCTTTTACTTTATAAAAATCTTTTCCCCAATGAAAAACCGGAATTTTAAGCATTACACCTACATTGAAAAATCCGTCTACTCTCTTTTCGAAACTGTTGAAAACATTCGGATTGGAGAACATGTAACTGCCTGTCAACGCAAGGTTAGGCAACATGGCGGAAAGCGCGACTTTTTGTTTTTGTTTATAAATTTCGGTCGCTAATGTGAGGCTCTGTATTTCACTGCGGTTGGCATATACTTCATCCATGTTGATGGGGTTTGTCGGAGTTGGAAGGTTTTCTTCATGTAACTCTTCTATTTCGTCAGCTAAAGTATAAGGCATGTTTATCGGTAATCCGCAAATTTGTGCCAAAAGCATTTTAGAGAGGCTGAGTCCGTCAGAAACTTTTGTTAAAGTGATTTGTGCTTCGTTTTGTTTTACTGCAACAGTCAGCCCGTCAGATTGAGTTGCAACCCCCTCAGCTATCATTGCTTCGACATTTTGGTATAAAGAATCTAAAAGATCGGCATAACTCTCGGCCAGTTTCTTTTTATATACCAACGATACCACTTGCCAATAGATTTCGTCCGTTTGGAATACAAGGTCTTTTACTGCTGTGCTCTTCTGAGTTTTTGCCAGTTCTTCTGCATATTTGGTGATTTGATTGTAGGCCCTTATTTTTCCGCCCATATAAATAGGTTGGGTAAGCGTAATTGCCCCCCCGAACATATTGGTCGTATTGGTACGCAGAGCATTTACTAAAGATTGTCCTGCTCCGTTTACCGAGTTTATTATGCCAGCACCCAATTGTTGAAGTTGCGGGCCGAGTTCGGGATGTTGAGCTATTATTTGTTGCATTATAGGAGCTAATGTATTTGTCCCTGCATTTGATAATTGCTCTTTTTGTTTATCGCTTAATAGAGAGATTTCTTTTGAATTATACATGTAACCGCCTACTGCATCGAATCCGGGCAAATAATTTGCAAATGCCGATTTCTTTTCATAACCGGCTGCTTTTATTTTTTCGTTGGCAATACGTATCTGTTTGTTATTGTTTATTGCCATATTCCGGCACGAGTCAAGGGTAAAAACCTGTTGTGCGATAGCATTACTTCCGCCAATGATGAGTAAACAGAGGACAATTAATTTTTTCATTCTGTTCGTTGTTTAGATATTATTTCTCAAATCTCGCATTATATTCTTAAATATGCAATTATTGCATAGACAATCTTTCTACGTTAAAAAAATAGAGACTTCACAGCTCTATCTTTGTTTATCGACAAAGATAAACTGTGAATATTAACATAACAAGATTTTCTTTCGGTTAGTTTTCTGTTTTTATTCTTTTTTAATAAAAGGGGAAGCAAAAAATTGTTGCCGAAATATGATTCATATTTCGGCAACAGACAGTTCTACAATATTTTGTTGATCTATTGTTATTTTTCTAAGCTAAATGACTTGCTTCCGATCATATAATTGTCGGCAAAGATATCGACCCGATAATCCCCCGGATATAAGAATTCTTCGACATTCCAATAGAGGCACAAATTCATTTCTTCTCCGTCATATTCTATAAGTTTGCGAGTAGAGAAGTTGATTTCTTTATCTTCGTAGTGAAATAAATCTGCCCGACTTTTTACCAGAATATCCCCGTCTGGTTTCATAATCCGGAGATAAATATATTTTTCACCGACTTCGGCCGTTACGTTTTTGGCAATGGTAAAACATACCTTTATTTGTTCGATTTTACTGATTTTGTTGGTTTCCTTGCCTCTTTTATTGATCGGTGTAACCGTGATTCCGACTGCATCCAATTTTGATGCTAACGTAACTTTGTGACTGAGCTGTTCTTTATCTTTTTGCAATTGAGAAGCAGTTTGAGCTACAGCCTGATATTTACTGGTGACAGATTTGTTTTCTTCCATCAGCTTTTTGTTGAGGGAGTTGAGGGAGTCGATTTGTATGATGTAGTTACGCATTACGCTTCGTAATGTAGCCAATTCTTTTTTCAGTTCATTGATGCGTGCGGCATCAGTAGCTTTGACGGTACGAAGTTCTTCGAGCAGACGTTGGACTTTCATTTTTTCGGCATCCAACTTTTGTACTAAAGAGTCGTTGTTCAATAATATTTTTCCACCTTCATATTGGTCATACTGGAATGCGAGGTCGGCATATTCTTTTTCAAGTTCTTTCCGTTCGTTTTCGATTTCAACTTGCGTTTTGAAATCTTCCATCTCTTTCTTTTGTGAGTAAATAAAATATGCAGCGATTACCAAAATGACAACAAGAATAGCGCATGCTACAATCCATATGACAGATCCTTTTTTCATATTTGAAAAAGTATTTTCAGATTAGAATATTTTTTTATTCTCCATCGGGAGAATATTGCTCGCAAAGGTAAACGTTTTAGAAGCAAAAATCAACCATATTAGATTTTTTAAGTTATGAATCGGGAATTCTTTGTTTCGTGGAGGTTTTGATGTATGATTATTAAAATAAATTAGCTTGATTGGAAAACCGATCAAAATATCTATCTTTGCCAATTCTAATATGTATAATTGAAAAGCAGTGAAAAAAATCATTCTGTTTTTTAAAAATCATCCGATTCTTAAACATCTGATTTTTATCGGATTGGTTTTTGTGGCATTGGTTTGGATCGTGTTGCATGGTTTGGATATTTACACCCGACATGGGGAGTCGGTAACGGTTCCCGATGTCAAACGTATGCAGGCTGAAGATGCAAAAGCTCTTCTCTCTCGCTATAGATTGCGTAGTGAAGTCATCGACTCGGTGTATGTTGACAATATTCCTCGGGGCGCAGTTGTAGAACAAATACCTCGGGAAAATTCTTCTGTAAAAGAAAATAGGATTGTTTTTCTGACGATAAACTCTAATCTTCCCAGAAAAGTTACAGTACCGGATGTTCGAGATATGTCATATCGCCAGGCTGTTGCTATTCTTGAAGGGATAGGTCTTTCGCAACCGGAGATCGAATATGTAGCTTCGGAATATAAAGATCTTGTGTTGGATGTCGTTTATAATGGAGTATCAGTAGAGAAAGGATTGAAATTGCCCGTATCTTCCCGATTGAAGTTATTCGTTGGAAATGGGACGGCGGAAATTATAGAAGACTCTATTATTATGAGTGAAGATTCTGTGGGAGAGGAGTGGATGGAATAATGGATGAGAAGCTCACGGACATAGAGACCGACTGTGAAGAACTGGAGACGGGGGATGAAGAAATTCCGGCTCTGTATGAGCATTTTAAGTTTGTTGCGGATAAAGGTCAGAATTTGCTACGGGTCGATAAATTTTTGGTAGCTCGCATCGAGAATGCATCGAGAAACCGAATTCAACAAGCTGCCGAAGCTAATTGTATATTGGTAAACGGGAATCCGGTAAAGTCTAATTATCGAGTAAAACCGTTGGATGTTGTTTCGGTAGTGATGGACAGACCTCGTTATGAATCGGAAATCATACCGGAAAATATTCCCCTTAATATTGTATATGAAGATAAAGAGGTGCTGGTTGTGAATAAGCCGGCAGGTCTTGTCGTGCATCCGGGACATGGCAATTATTCAGGAACATTGGTCAATGCATTAGCATATTATTTCAGAAATGATCCTTTATTCGATGTCTCCGATCCTCGTTTAGGATTGGTGCATCGTATCGATAAAGATACTTCGGGTCTGTTGGTGATCGCTAAAACTCCCGAAGCGAAAACGAATTTGGGATTGCAATTTTTTAATAAAACGACAAAACGGAAGTATGTTGCATTGGTATGGGGAAGAATGGAGGAGAACGAAGGTCGGATCGAAGGAAATATAGGTCGTAGTTTGAAAGATCGTTTGCAAATGACCGTGTTTCCTGAGGGCGATTATGGTAAGCATGCCGTAACTCATTATACGACTCTCGAGCGTTTGGGATATGTTTCTCTTGTAGAATGTCGTTTGGAAACCGGGCGTACGCACCAGATACGGGTGCATATGAAATATATCGGTCATACCTTGTTTAATGATGCTCGGTATGGAGGAAATGAGGTACTCAAGGGAACGACTTTTGCCAAATATAAACAGTTCGTTCAAAATTGTTTTGATATTTGTCCCCGTCATGCCTTACATGCCAAAACTTTGGGTTTTGTACATCCGATTACGGGAAAAGAGATGTTTTTTGATTCGGAGATACCGGAGGATATGAGCTTGTTGATCGAAAAATGGCGTTCATACATGCAGAATAGAGAAATTGGTTGAATAAAGACATTATATAAAATATTTTAAGTATATTTATTGCTATAAACATGGATAAGCGTAGAATTGCTATTGTAGCCGGTGGATATTCTTCGGAGTTTCCGGTCTCGTTGAGAAGTGCGCAAGGGATTTATTCTTTTATGGATAAAGACCGTTACGACATATATATCGTGAAATTGACTCGTGACGAATGGTTTGTTGAGTTGCCTGACGGAGAAACTTCTGAAATAGATAAAAATGATTTTAGTTTTGTCGAAGGTGGACGGATTCGTCATTTTGATTTCGTTTATATTACGATACATGGGACTCCCGGTGAAGACGGGCGTTTACAAGGCTACTTAGATATGATAGGTTTGCCTTATTCAACTTGTGATACTTTGGTTTCGGCTATGACATTCAATAAGTTTGTGTGTAATCGCTATCTGCATGCGTTCGGTATTCCTATTGCGCATTCTATCGTATTGCGAAACGGGCAGACTGTTTCTGACCGGGAGATCGTAGAGCAGATTGGTTTACCTTGCTTTATAAAACCTAATGTAGGTGGATCGAGTTGCGGAGCTACGAAAGTAAAGATTGAAGAAGAAATACAGCCGGCTATAAAGAAAGCTTTTGATGAAGGGAAAGAAGTTATTATCGAAGCTTTTATGGCAGGGACGGAAATCACTTGCGGCTGTTATAAAACCCGGAAACGGGATGTCGTACTCCCGGTTACCGAAGTCGTGAGTAAAAACGAGTTCTTTGATTATGAAGCCAAATATACGGCTTCCAAAGTAGAAGAGATCACTCCTGCCCGCTTATCTGAGGAAATGACAGCTAAGGTACAGGAACGGACATCTTTTATTTATGATATATTGGGGTGCAAAGGTATTATCCGTGTCGATTATATTATCGTGGGCAAAGAACCCTATTTGTTAGAAGTAAATACGACTCCGGGTATGACCGAGACCAGCTTTATCCCTCAGCAGGTAAAAGCTGCCGGAATGGAGATGAAACAGGTTTTGTCGGAGATTATTGAAGATGAAATGTTGTGAAGATAACGATTCTTATGAAGAGCTCTGTTATGATCTGTAAAATGATAAAGTTATGAGACAACTATTTGATTTTGACGAGATACGTCCTTTTTATGACGAGGAGATTCCTGACATTATCAGGTCGCTCACAAAAGAAGAAAAGTTTCGGCATGCTTTAAAATTCGTTGTTCCGGATGTGGATGCATTCTGTCGCCAAATGGAAGAATGTACTACTAAAAGAGAATTTCAAAAACGATTGGCTATTCCTGTATTAAACGATTTGGCGAGACGCTCTACTTCAGGAGTGGATGCGAGCGGACTTGAAAATTTGTCTCCGTCAGGTAATTATACCTATATGTCAAATCATCGGGATATAGTTTTAGATGCCTCTTTCCTGAATATGATGCTCGATGCTCACGGATTTGAAACCAGTGAAGTGGCGATCGGGGATAATTTATTGGTGTATCCGTGGATTTCAGATTTGGTACGGGTAAATAAAAGCGTTATCGTAAACCGTAATGTACCTCGCCGACGCATGCTTGAGGTTTCTCGCCGGTTATCTAATTATATTAATTTCGCAATTAAGATAAAACATCAATCTTTATGGATTGCCCAACGTGAGGGACGTTCTAAAAATTCTGAGGACCAAACGCAGGAAAGCGTTATCAAAATGCTGAATCTCGGGGGTGGAAGCGATATGCGTACGAACATTATGGGGTTGAATATTGTTCCGGTTTCTATATCTTATGAATATGATCCTTGTGACTATTTAAAAGCAAAAGAGTATCAGATGAAACGGGATAATCCTGATTACAAGAAACAACCTCAGGATGATCTTTTCAGTATGGAAACGGGAATATCCGGTTATAAGGGGCATATTCATTTTCATTTATCGCCGGTTATTAACGGAGAATTAGAAAAATTGGAAGACTGTTGTGAAAAATCGGATGTGTTGCATTGTATAACCCGTATTATTGATAAAGCAATTCATTCAAATTACATGATTTATTCGGGTAATTATGTCGCTTATGACGAGTTGTACCATACAGATCGTTTTTCAAGAAATTATTCCACAGAAGAGAAACGTCGTTTTATGGATTATATGCAGAAACAGTTAGATAAGATCGATTTACCGCAGAAGGATGAGGCATTTCTTCTTGAAAGGATGCTTGAAATGTATTCTAATCCATTGAAAAATAAATTGATAGCTACGGGTGTTGATCTATGATGTAAAAAATATTTAGTATTAAATTTTATTTCATCATATAAAATGACTATTTTTGCGATGATAATAATAAAATATGTTCTGAAAAGAACATATTAGTGACATAAGCATAGAGATGCACATAAATTATAATTACAATATAGTTTTTCAGGTCTGAGGTTTTGGAAAAGTAATTGTTTTAGGATGTGAATCCATCAAAGCATGTTATTTTATTTACTCTTAGACACCTTATGAAGAATAGTGAATTGACTTCCGGCTTCGGATCTGAAAAACTTCTTATACAAAAGGCTTCGATGTCAATCGAAGTCTTTTGTTTTTGAGAATATTTTTCTGTTTTTGTGAGTATGATGGCAGCTTATCTGACGAAAGAAAATTCAAAGAAGGATTAAGTATTTGTCCGGATTATTTTATCGGAGACTTTAAACAGAATTTAAAGGTTAAGTATTATTGGGTTACCAAATCAATTTTCCTTTCCCTTCACGGACGATGAATGCATCGTCTTCGCTACAATCGACAATAGTAGAAGCCTCTATACCTCCATATCCCCCATTGATGACAATATCGACGTCATTTTCATATTTTTCTGCAATGAGTTCGGGATCAGTAGTATATTCCAGAATCTCGTCTTCATCACGTATTGAAGTTGTTAGTACCGGATTTTCCAACTGATGTACGATTTCCCGAATTATAGAATTGTCAGGGACACGAATTCCCACTGTTTTACGGTTTTTGTAAATCTTTGGAAGATTGGAGTGAGTAGGCAGTATGAATGTAAACGGACCCGGTAGATTTTTTTTCATCAATTTGAAATGTTCGTTGTTTACTTTAGCGTATTGACTGATATTGCTGAGATCATAGCAAATGATCGATAGATTGACTTTTTGAGGATTAATGCCTTTTAGGCGGCATATTCGTTCAACGGCACGAACATTAAGAGCGTCACATCCGATCGCATATACAGTGTCTGTCGGATATACTATCAGTCCTCCTTCTTTGAGGACATTAACCACTTTGTTTATTTCTTTTGGATTCGGGTTTTCCGGATATATTTTGATAACTTCCATGATAAAACTGTATATATTGTTTGTTATTGACCGTGATTGGAAACAGAGGTTTATAAGGAATTGTTTATTTCTCTGTCTGTTCACTGAAGCGATACCCTATTCCTGATTCTGTAAGAATAAATGCCGGGAAAGAAGGATCGTTTTCGATCTTTTTTCTTAATTGAGCTATAAATACTCGTAAATATTGAGGTTGGCTCTGATAGGCTACGCCCCATACTTCTTTTAGCAAATATTGATGAGTAAGGACTTTCCCTGCATTTTGTGCCATTAGAGACAATATCGAAAATTCAGTACTTGTCAATTTTATAATTTCGTTTTTCTTTTTTACGCAATGGTTTAGCATATCTATGGTTAAATCGCCGAATGAGAGAATTGCCGATTGGTCTTTTTCTTCCCGAATAGAACGTATTGCCGACCGGATGCGGGCTAATAACTCGCCATTATGAAACGGTTTGGTCAGATAATCATTCGCTCCAGAGTCAAGGGCTTTTACAATCTCTTCTTCATGCGTGCGTGCAGATAAAATGATAATGGGATTTTTATACCACTCTCGTAGTTTTCGCAGAACAGATTGTCCGTCTTCATCTGGTAATCCGAGATCGAGAATAATCAATGTCGGAGAATGCATGGCGGCGGCCATTAATCCTTCTTTGGCATTAGAGGCAACCAATACTTTATATTTGCTCATTTCCAAAGTAATGCTCAATAAGCGTCGTATCTGTACTTCATCGTCTATAATCAGGATACTGTTATTGTTCATGTTATATGTATTAGTAAAAATCAAAAATTTTCTATCAAAGGTAACATACTGGGAATACGGATGAAAATATTTGCTCCTTTTCCGGTAACATTACTGGCTTCTACCTGACCTTTGTGGATATCTATGTATCCTTTGACAATGGATAATCCGAGACCCGATCCTCCTGTAATTCCCGATTCACCCCGGTAGAATTTGTTGAAGATGTAGGGTAAATCTTTGTCTGCAAATCCTTTCCCGTAGTCGGTAATAGATATGCAGAAATTTGTTCCGTCGTGCTGGAAATCTAATTCGATCAATGTATGAGACGGGACATATACTGTGATATTGTATAATAAATTGTACAACACCTGTTCGATGAGTCCGAAATCGATGTGTACCAAAGGCATATCGTCCGGAATATTTATAGAAAGATCATATTCTTTTAGTTCGTTTTTGAGTAACCCGGTTACCGAATTTACAAGATCATGTACATCGTACCAGTCGAAACGAGGAGAAAGCCTGCCGGAATCTAATCTCGACATACTGAGCAGATTCTCGATAAGCCGGTGTAGTCTTTGGGCAGCCATATAAATTTCTTCACCTATATCCTTGCTGATACCTTGTTCTATCTCTTTCAAGGTTTCAGAAGCAGAAAGAATCGAGGTTACCGGAATACGTAATTCATGAGATATAGAGTTGAAAAGAGTCTTATACAATCGGTCTGATTCGCTTAATATAGAGGCTTGTCTGGCCATATCGTTCAAATATTCCCGTTCAAGTGCATTTGAGATTTGCCTTTTCAACGTAAGCCACAGTAGCTCTTCTTCGGCATCGAATAATTTTTTAAATTCGAGAACGACGACTCCCATTTTCATTTTAAGGCTGTTGAGCGGATAGAATGTGCGTTCTTCATGCATATAATTTTCTGTTGACTTACCAGCTTGTTTCCCCTTGTCAAAAACCCATTGTGCAACTTTAAACTCATTGCTGGTAAGTGTGAAATTACTGTGAGGCGAGGTAGAATTGCTTAATCCTCCTTTATTGTTTTTCAAGATAAATGCACATTTTAGTTTGAAGCTATCGTTGATAGCTTTTGCTGATATTTCGAGAATCGAGTTAATTCCGCTGGCGGTACTAAGGTGTTTTGAAAAATTAAACATGGTGTTTGATATCCGTTCTCTTTTTCGGCTTTGCTGTTCTTGTTTCCTTAATCGGGTAGCCAGCATGATATTGATAAACGGGATAGCAAGGAACATAAAAAATTGTAGCCAGTCGTCAGGAGAGGAAAGGGATGGTGTGCCGTAAGGGATAGTAAAGAATATATCATATACTCCTGCACTCAGTAAAGCCGATAAAAGAATCGGTCCGGTTGAGAAATAGATAGACTGTAATGCAAGAATAATAAGGAATATGTATCCGGATGATACTTCACTTACCATTCCGATAAAGGGACTCAGTATGGCTACTGCAGATAATGTTATTGTCGCCGATTTTATATAATTCCAGATCGAGGTTTTGAACCCCGATGTATTGATTTGGAAAAATTTCTTTTTCCGCTCAAGAATACTCTCGTTCGAAAGAATGTAAATATCGAGATTCTTACATTTAGAGATAAGACGATCCAGTTCGCTTCGTCTGAAAATTCGCTTTATATATTTTTCGTTCGGAAGTCTCTCGAAAATTAAATGTGTAATTTTTTCGATACGGATTACATCCAGCATGCTCGATACCCAGTTCTCACCTGTTGACCGGATAACAAATACACCTAATCGGTAGGCCATGCTGATGTTTTTATTGAGTTGTTCTTGTTCTTTATTTGTCAGTTGTCCTGTAGAGTCGAAATATACGGCATAGAGAGGAACCCCTAAGGTGTAGGATAGATTTTTTGATCTTCGGATAAAACTTTCCATATGCGGACTTTCATTAATGGAGATCAATAATTTTACTCCGGTAATAGTGTCTTCTTGCATATGGTGCTCATAAAGGTACTGGCGTTGTTTTTCATTTCGGCGGAATGCCATCATTTGTTTGCAAAGGCGTTGTAACAGATGCAGGTTCTTGATCGAAAAAAATGCTTTTCGATAATGCTCTCCTAAATGTTGGTCGAGATAAATACTTTTGTCGAGAAATCGTTTTGCTATTTCTTGGGGAGACGCATCTATATAATGCACCTTTTCTGCCAGCTCGAATAGAATATCCGGAACGGTACATGTAGTGTAATATTCGGTATTTTCCTGAACAGAATAGGCTTTGCTTTCTAATTGCAGTACACTTAGAGTCGTATATACGTGTATTCCGTCGTCAAGCAGTTCCTCTATATCTTGATGTCGATGTTTATGTCGGCTGCCATTGGGATTTTGATGGGCCATTTCATCTATCAGAACAATTTGAGGATCGCGTTTGATTATATAGTCGAGATTTATTTCTCCGTTCTTTTTTAGTGGAATTTGCTCTATTTGTGCCGCTAACCGTTCTATCTCTTTGTTTCCGTGCGAGTTATAATTTGCCAGAACGACATCGAAACCGTCTTTTATCAAATGGATGCCTTCTTGTAGCATCAAGTGGGTTTTCCCTATACCCATACACATTCCGAAGAACAAGGTTAGTTGTCCTTTGGTTTTTCGCTCAGGGTTGAGTAAGCTGAGTCTCTTTTGAGGTTTGAATCGAAAAACTTTATTCATAAAAAGACATATTTTATCTCGGAATGTTTAACAAAATAAAAAAAGATCTTTGATCTCTCAAAATAATAAAGAGGGAAAATGTTAGCCTGTTTAAATTTTCCGATAAAGAAATATCAACGGCGACATCTGTTTTTTATGGATGCCGCCGTTGATATATGATTTTTAGTGATTTTATTTTATTTTATGCAGATCGTGTCCCATACGTTCTTTTTTTGTCTTCATATAGAACATGTTATATGGGTTCGGTTCTACTTCGATCGGTACATTCTCCACGATCTCCAGTCCATAACCTTTTAATCCGATGCGTTTTATAGGATTGTTGGTCATTAATTTCATTTTACGGACTCCTAATTCGCGAAGTATATTAGCCCCTACGCCATAATCCCGTTCATCGGCTTTGAATCCGAGATGAAGGTTAGCATCTACCGTATCTAAACCTTCTTCTTGTAGTTTATAAGCTTTCATTTTATTCATAAGACCTATACCTCTACCTTCTTGATTCATGTATACGATGACACCTTTTCCTTCTTTTTCGATCATTTCCATCGCTTTGTGCAATTGTTCTCCACATTCGCACCGTTTTGAACCGAATATATCTCCTGTCATGCAGGACGAATGGACTCGTACTAATATTGGCTCGTCCGGTTCCCATTCTCCTTTTATAAGGGCGATGTGTTCGAGTCCGTTGGAAACTTGTCTGAACGGGATTAATCTGAAATGTCCGTATGCCGTAGGCATATTTACTTCTACGCCTTTTTCGACAATCGATTCTTCTTTTAAACGATAGGCGATGAGGTCTTTGATACAGATGATCTTGATGCCGAATTTTCGGGAGACTTCCATTAATTGAGGGAGACGAGCCATTGTCCCGTCTTCATTAATGATCTCTATCAATGCCCCTGCCGGATACAAACCTGCCAAACGAGCTAAGTCTACGGCAGCCTCGGTATGTCCGGATCTGCGCAATACTCCTCTGGAGCGGGCACGAAGAGGGTTTACATGTCCCGGACGTCCTAAATCTGACGGTTTTGTTTTCGGATCGGCTAATGCCCGGATTGTTTCAGCTCGGTCGAACATAGAAACACCTGTTGTGCATCCGCCTCCTAATTTATCGACCGTTATGGTAAAAGGGGTTTCGTGTATCGATGTATTGTTTGCAACCTGCATGTTCAGATCTAACTCTTCACACCGCTCTTCTGTTATCGGGGCACATAATACCCCACGTCCATGTGTGAGCATGAAATTAACTTTTTCCGGAGTTATTTTTTCTGCTGCAATGATGAAATCTCCTTCATTTTCCCGGTCTTCATCATCGACAACGATAATAAATTTTCCCTCCCGAAAATCTTCTATCGCTTCTTCTATCGTGTTTAGTTTTATTTCATTCATAATCTTTGTATTTAATATTCCGGATGAACAGACACCGGAATGGGTAAATTCGAAAAAAGGAAATTCTTAAATTATTGAATTTCGGATTTTTGCTCTGTTTCTCGGATAATAGCAAGAACTTCTTGATTTGTTTTTTGTATAGTTTGTAATTCTTGCCTTAATCGGTGTTGTTCCCAGCAACCGACCAGATATATAGGTATGGATATAGGAAATAAAACAGTCATGACAATTCCTATCCATCGTATTCGACATGGCTGGTATAGTAGCAGCATGCGAAGAACCGGATAATTTATCAGTTTACTTATTAATATTTGAGATCGAGTATTTTGAGCATATTCTACCCAATTGTCAACTTCTGTTTTTAGAGAACGGAGTAAATGCTTATCATAACCTTGCGTCCAGTACTGATAGTAAGATTGTCGTTTCTTACCAGTATTTTTTTGCATTCGGTCACAGAGAATGCCTATTTGTTCTATTCGTTTTTCTGCTTCATTTATATCGACTTCATCTATTATTACTTCTTTCATAGTAATATGGCGGGTTTCTTTTTTACCGATCAGTTTATAAATGAAGTTTATATAAAGGTCTTTATTGAAAACATCTGCATCGTTGACGGCTTTATAGGTGAGGAAAATGCCTAATGGTAATAATACTGCAGAACTTAGCCACATGCCCTCCCATACTTCCCAACGGCCATCTCTCGCCATTTTATATCCGGAGTTGTCTATGATGTAGTAAAATATAAATAATAATACCGATACAACAACCGGAGTTCCCAACCCGCCTTTCCGGATGATTGCACCTAAAGGAGCTCCGATAAAGAAAAAAATCAGGCATGCAAAAGACAGAGTGAATTTTTTGTGCATTTCCATTTCGTGACGACGTATGATTCGTTGGTCTCCATCAGAAAGTATACTTTTGTATTCGTAGTCTTGGCGTACGGTTTCGGCTCTTGAAACAGCTCGGTTCAGCATTGATTCTCTTTGTTGTAGAGATGCTGATGCGTATATACTGTCTATATTAATAGTTGGGGGTGCTGATCGTTCTTTGTAGGTGCTATCTCGTCGTTCATTGTTATACAATGTAAAATATCCGGAGTTTATGAGCTCTTTTCCAAAACTGTTGCCGATACTGTCTGTTCTTAAAGTCATGGAGTCGATAGAAGTTCGCAATTCGTGCATGTCTTTACCAATGTATTGATTTTGCATTACTCCGTCATCCATACGGTTAAATCCGGCATCAAATGGTATTAGGATTTCTTTTGTCGAAAAAGTTTCACGCCGATAAGGAACGCTATTTACAGCTGTTCTTTGACTTTTCAGATTTTCAAAAGATTCGCCGCTGTATAGGGTAAGGAATAAGTATTGTTTATCTTCGGTCAATTTGAGTTTTCCTGAATCGGCCAGAATGACCATTGCGTTATCGAAACCACCTGATAAATCATAAATCATCATATCTCTCATCATCCCGGTTTTTCTGTCTTTTTCTTTGACATAAAGGTTATAGCCGTTGATCTGATCGTAAAAAACACCTTCAGGAATGTCCAACTCAGGAGACTTTTGCCGTATCGAGTAGAGTAGAGTGTACATTTTTACCTGAGCTTTCGGAAGTATGTCATTTTGAAAAAAGAAAGCTCCAATAGCTATCAAGGCAACTACTATGACTAAAGGACGCATGACATGTAGAAGCGATACTCCGGCAGCTTTTATTGCCAACAATTCGAGTCGTTCACCTAAATTTCCGAAAGTCATTAAAGATGCCAGCAGTAATGCTAACGGGAGTGACATCGGTACCATAGACACTGCTGCATAAAAGAATAACTCGGCAAGTACAGGCATCTCTATTCCTTTCCCGACCAGTTCATCGACATATCTCCATAAAAATTGCATAAGAATAATAAACAAGCAAATGAAGAATGTCATTAGAAACAAGGGCAAGAATGTTTGTAAGATAAAGAGATATAATCTTTTGATACGAAACATACTTTTAACTTTGTGTCGCAAAAGTAGTGCAAAAAAACGAATTTAGGATATTAAGCATTCATAAAAACCATTTATTGTAAATACTTTGAAAAAGCACTTATGAATAAAATGCAGAAAGATACTTTTAATTAAGCTACGTATTATACAGAATATCTGGAGAGCACGTGACACAGATATTCTGTATAATTAAATCTTTTTATGCTCCCAGCCGTTGTCTGAGAGAAGATATTTGTCTGTTCCACAAATCGATACTATCCCGTTTTTCATCAGGATAGGCATAATCGGTAATTTCGAGAATAACATCTCCTGTCAATTCTATTACATTGATGCGGAATTCAAAATATGATTTCGTATCGACATCTTCTTCATCCCAACGAAATCGAATAAATACTCCGGAACGATATCCGATCTGATGAGCTGTTTGAGGCATTTTATTCCAAAAGAACGTATATTCTTTTCCGTCTGCAGTAACGGTATCTGCAAACCAATCTGCTAGTCCGTTGACAGTACCTACATATGTCCATAGGACAGAAGGGGATACATTGTTCAGACTGTACTCGATGATGTACTTTTCCTTATTCATGTGCATTAGATTTATGAGTGTTTTGGTGCTAATATATAAATAAATTTTTATCTGACATGAATTTATGTTTTTTTTATTCTGTTTTTT
>NZ_CEWDCG010000026.1:0-21399 GCF_982436375.1 Coprobacter sp.
AACCTATATCGATAAATAAAATTATCGAAGAGGTTATTGCCGATACTTCTACTTCATTGGAAAACAAGAAAATGGAATTGGATATTTCACTACCCGAAAATATGACACTGAATGGGAATCATTCTCTCCTATATTCTATTTTCAGAAATCTCACGGATAATGCCATTGCCTATGCCGGTACTGAAACAACGATTTCAATCCACTGTTATTTGCAAGATGACAACTATTATTATTTTTCTTTCTCAGATAACGGAATCGGGGTTTCGGAAGAACATCTGAACCGCCTATTCGAACGTTTTTACAGAGTAGATAAAGGCCGTTCCCGCAAATTGGGAGGTACCGGTCTCGGACTGGCAATCGTAAAAAATGCTGTATTATTTCATAAAGGTGAAATTTTGGCAAAAAATCAGATCAACGGAGGACTCGAATTTCTTTTCACACTGAAAAAATAAACCTACCGACAATATAGAACCTGTCATATTTATACGACAGGTTCTAACAATCTATCAAAAAATCAAAGAAACAAAGATTTACACACATCTTTTGATCTGTCCCATATTTTCCTTATTGGGCATTCTTATGTTTTTATCCCCCGACTATTATATAAGTTATATGATTTTCTAATACAGTTCCCATTTAATTTATAGAAATATTTTTTATTCTATACTTTAATCTTATTTTTGTAACATAACATATACATTTATGACACAGACTGAAATTTATTTGAACGATCTACAATCTCCCATACTTGAAACATTCAAACCTATATTCAAGAGTATCGAGAAATTTTATGCCACATGTTATCTGATTATTAAAAACGAACATGTCTTGTCTCAAGAACAACCCGAATTATGGGAGGAGAAAATAAAAACCGTACAATGGTTTAAAGACAAAATAGAGAGAAAGTTGAACGATAACAATCTGAATGGAAAAGACATTGTCGCCGATATAGCCAGTGACTATTTCGAAGATTATGTACATTATAAAGAACGCGATTTTAAGATGACTAACGAAGAGTTCATATCTTACATAAAACAAATTCAAAGTTTACCCTAAAAGATATTATCGATTAAACTTCCCGATCATTCGGAAGTCTAACAAGATAACCCCCAACAGAACAAACCTATTTCCAATAACCCTATATAGAAAAACTCCATGAACACATATTTATACAGACTTAAAACATCTGTTGTTTTATGTTTATTAATAGGATTAGGCCCTAGTATATATAGCCAAAATAAAGACAAATCAGAAACATTTTCTCAAGAAGACAAATTAACCTCATATTTCGATATAATCAGCCGCATTCCTCAAGAAAAGTTATATCTACAATTGGATAAGCCTTATTACGGTGCAGGAGAAAGCATTTGGTTCAAAGGTTACCTTGTCAATGCCATTACTCATATCGACAATACTCGCAGCAACTTTATTACGGTAGAACTGATAGACCGCAACGACTCTATCATTCAACGAAAAAAGGTAAAACGACAAGAACACGGGTTTCAGAACAATTTCGTTTTACCTGCCGAAATGCCTGCCGGTGATTATTACATAAGGGCATACAGTAATTGGATGGTAAATGCTGATCCCGAATACATGTATCTCAGGGATATTAAAATAGGAAATGCCATAGACGTGAGCATCCTCTCCTCTATCGAATATCAGAAAACAGATGACGGATATCTTGCTAAAATCAAATTTTTTAACAATACAAATGGGGTATTCAGCAAAACAAAGATAAAGTATACGGTCTTTGACAACGAACTAAAAAAGCCGATAAAAGGAACTTCGGTAACAAACGAAGAAGGATATATATACATCTCTTTGCCGGAATTTAAAACTCCCGATATACAACGTCGCATCGATGTCCGATTTGACGATAAGCAATATACTTATGACAGAACGTTTTTCATTCCTAATTTTTCAAAAGATTTTCATGTCGATTTTTTACCCGAAGGTGGAGAATTATTAAATACGACAAACCAGATCGTAGCATTCAAAGCTTTAGGCAGCGACGGTTTCTCTAAGGAAATAACCGGTGTAATACTAAATCAAGCCGGTGATACTATCTCTATATTCGGCAGTGAGTACAGAGGAATGGGAGCTGTCAGTATTTCTCCTCAAGCCGGAGATAAATTTCATGCTATCGTCACATCGAGCGACAATGTTACGAAACGATTCGAACTCCCCGAAGTAAAAAACGACAGGATAAAATTAGCAGCGGTTCACTACAAAGGTTACATACGTTATCAAGTACAAAAAAGTGAAAACACGGTTTTGCCCGATACACTGTATTTATTGGCTCATACACGCGGAGAATTAAGAGTATTGACCCGTATTACTGAACAAAATAGCATAGGAAAAATAAGTGACAAAACTCTGAAAAACGGAATTACTCACCTCATGCTGTTAAACAGCAAGGGGATACCTATCAGCGAACGACTTGTTTTCATCAAACATCCATCTACGGATCAATGGGAGATAATTACGGATAAAAAAGAATATGGAAAAAGAGAAAAAGTAAAACTGAACATTGCAGTAACGAATAGTATCGACGGGATGCCTTTACCGGGAGAATATTCAATCAGCATAACCGACAACAATCTTGTAAAAAACGACTCTCTGGCCGACAATATATGTTCTAATATTCTTTTAACCTCTGATCTAAAAGGATATATAGAAGCCCCCGGATTTTATTTCAAGGATAATTCCGGTAAAACCGAACGTTATTTAGATTTCGTAATGCTCACTCACGGATGGAAAAGATTCAAGGTAAAAGACATAAATAAACTCCCCGATATAAATGTTCAATATCCGGTAGAGCAGGGACTGTACATCAGCGGTACGGTAAAAGGACTGTTCGGGAAAAAGAACAAAGCCCCGATTATTGCACTTGCGCCAACACAAAATATACTGCAAATGACAGAGACCAACCCCGAAGGGAGATTCATGATAGATAATCTTTTATTCCCGGACAGCACTACATTTGTCATTCAAGCTCGAACTAAAAAGGGATTTGCTACAGTTGACATTACAATCGACTCGACGGCCATTCCGAAAACAGTACACAAAATACCTTTTTCCAACGACTCTGTTCAATATATGGATGATTATTTAGCAAACGTACGGGATAAATATTATAATGAAGGCGGCATGCGTGTTATCAATTTAAAGGAAATCGTCGTAAAAGGACATAAAATAAGTCAGGAAAATGAAAATAAAAGCATTTATTCGAGCGTAATGAATTATTCTATAGATAGTGAAGATATAGAACGCACTAATGCAAACTCTGTGTACGATTTACTTGGAACGATTCCCGGAGTGCAACGAAGCGGAAATCAAATACGCATACGGGGAAATAATCGTCCCCCTGTCGTTGTTGTCGATGATGTCATGTATGATGCTCCTGTAGACGAGATGGAACAAAATGAAAACTCATTCGGACCGATCGGAGGATCGATACTCGAATCGATAGTTGTGTCGGATATAGCATCCCTTGAAATCATGAAGGGAAGTAATGCTTCTATTTTCGGAAGCGCCGGAAGTGGAGGAGCAATCATTATCACTTTAAAAAAAGGTGCGGAAGTAAAAGGTGCTCCTTCTCCCGGATTAATAACAATCAAGCCATTAGGATATACCCAAGATGTACAATTTTATAACCCTAAATACGAAACTCCTGAAGAGAAACAAGAATCTACTCCGGATCTCAGAAGTACGATTTATTGGAATCCTTTTGTTACAATCGGAGCAGACGGTAAACAAGAAATAGAATTTTATACTTCGGATAATCCCGGATCATACCATATCGTTATCGAAGGAATAAGTGCCGACGGCAGAGTGTGCCGATATGTAAAAGATTTGTAATCTCGACCGTTCGATAAAAAATGCTGTATGAATTCATACAGCATTTTTTATCGAACGGCTTTTTCTACATCCTTTCTTTAAGATAAATCTGAAGAAAATAGCAAATTGTTTTCCAACCGAACTTTTTTTCGTAAGTTTGTAATTAGAATATTATTAAAAGCCATAAATATGCAACAAAGTTTTAATGCGTATATAGAAAACAGCATTCGTGAACACTGGGAACTGGTCGCTTTATCGGACTTTAAAGGTGTTTCATACCAATATAAAGATATTGCCCGCAAAATAGAAAAGCTACACATTTTGATTGAAGCCGCAGGAATACAAAAAGGCGATAAAATCGCAATATGTGGACGAAACTCGTCGCATTGGGCAGTCGCTTTTTTCGCCACATTGGCATACGGTGCAGTAGCCGTACCCATACTTCATGAGTTCAAAGCAGATAACGTTCACCATATTGTCAATCATTCTGACGCTAAACTTTTGTTTGTTGGAGACGTAGTATGGGAAAACTTGAACGAGTCGCAAATGCCTAACCTCAATGCGATCATTTTGATCAACGATTTTTCCGTACTTATATCTAAAAAGAAAAGCCTGACAGATGCACGGGAACATCTGAACGAATATTTCGGAAAGAAATTTCCGAATCGATTTACAAAAGACGATGTAAAATATTATGAAGACCAACCTGACGAGTTGGCTCTCATAAATTATACTTCCGGTTCTACAGGTTTTTCAAAAGGTGTAATGCTCTCTTATCGCAGCATTTGGTCGAACTTGAAATTTTGTTTGGAGAATCTCGATTTTTTGCGTGAAGGTGACGGGACAGTATCGATGCTTCCGATGGCACACATGTACGGTCTGGCCGTAGAATTGATGCATCCTTTTGCAAAAGGTTGCCATATTCATTTTTTGACCCGCATTCCCTCGCCTAAAATAATTATGGATGCTTTTGCCGAAGTAAAACCAAAACTAATCGTAGCGGTACCTCTAATTATTGAAAAAATCATTAAAACCAAAGTATTCCCGTTGCTGGACAAACCTTTGATGAAACTTATGTTGATGATCCCCGTTCTTGATACTCAACTTCTTTCAAAAATTAAAATGAAGCTCGAAGAAACGTTCGGAGGGAATTTGCATGAATTAATTATCGGCGGTGCCGCACTGAATAAAGAAGTGGAACAATTTCTGAAAAAAATCAATTTTCCGTTCACGGTAGGATATGGAATGACAGAATGCGGACCATTGATTTCATACGCGCCTTGGGAACAAAGCAGAGCCACATCTTGCGGTAAAATAGTAGATCGTATGCAAGCCCGAATCGACTCATCCGATCCGGAAAATATCGTAGGAGAACTGCATGTCAAAGGAGACAATGTTATGCTCGGGTATTATAAAAATAATGAAGCTACAGAAAATGCTTTCAAAGACGGATGGTTGAATACGGGAGATCTCGCCGTTATGGATAAGAATAATTTCATCTATCTCAAAGGCCGAAGCAAAAATATGATTTTAGGACCGTCGGGACAAAATATATATCCTGAAGAGATCGAAGGGAAATTGAACAATATGCCCTTTGTCAGCGAATCCATTGTCATTGAAAAAGAAGGAAAACTTATCGCTTTGGTTTATCCTGATTTCGAAAATGCCGGAAAAGAAAACATAACTCAGAAAAATATCGAAACTCAAATGGAGGAGAATCGAATCGCTCTGAATAAAGAGCTTCCGGCATACAGCCAGATAAGTCAAATCAACATCCATTATGAAGAGTTTGAAAAAACACCGAAACGCAGTATCAAAAGGTATTTATACCAATAAACATAACCGACACACATTTTTAAGTTAATTTCCAACTATGTACTATCAACCCGAAATCGAAACGATCAAACGTTCTGAATTACAGAAATTACAGGTCGAAAGGTTGAAAAGAAGCATCGACATTGCGCTTCATTCACCTTTTTATGCTAAAATTTTAAGAGAAAAAGGGATTACATCCGATTCTATATCGACCATAGAAGACATTAGAAAACTACCTTTCACAACAAAAGCCGATTTAAGGGAATATTATCCTTTCGGACTGGTTGCTACAGATATGAAAAATGTCGTACGATTGCACTCTTCAAGTGGGACGACCGGTAATCCGACTGTTATATGTCATTCACAACATGATCTCGACCAATGGGCTAACCGAGTAGCCCGTTGCATGTATATGGTAGGCATACGGAACACCGATGTATTTCAAAATACATCAGGATACGGTATGTTTACCGGCGGACTCGGATTTCAATACGGAGCAGAACGTTTAGGAGCTCTGACAGTTCCTGCAGCAGCGGGAAATAGTCTGCGGCAAGTAAAATTCATTACCGATTTCGGAACGACAGCCATTCATGCCATACCCAGCTATGCAACCCGTCTGGCCGAAGTCTTGTTCGAATGCGGTATCGATCCTCGAAAAGACACGAAATTAAAAACATTAATTATCGGTGCCGAACCCCATACTGAGGAACAGAGAAAACGAATAGAAGAATTATTAGGAGTGAAAGCATATAACAGTTTCGGAATGTCCGAAATGAGCGGTCCGGGTGTAGCTTTCGAATGTACTTATCAAAACGGTCTGCATCTGTGGGAAGACTGTTTCCTCATGGAAATCATCGATCCTGAAACTTTAGAACCCGTACCTGACGGTGAAATCGGAGAACTGGTACTCACGACTCTCGACCGGGATGCTATGCCGTTACTGAGATACAGAACCCGGGATTTGACCCGGATTATTCCAGGAGAATGTCCCTGCGGACGAACTCACCGAAGAATAGACCGGCTGAAAGGACGTAGTGACGACATGTTTATCGTAAAAGGTGTGAATATCTTCCCGATGCAAATCGAAAAGATTCTTTTACAATTTAAAGAACTCGGGACAAATTACCTGATTACGATCGAAACAATCGGCAATAATGACGAACTTATGATAGACGTCGAGCTCGGAGAGCTATTTACCGACGATTACAGCCAATTACAACGGCTTACAAAAGAAATTACCCATAGATTGAAAGACGAAATACTGTTGACGCCTAAAGTAAAATTAGTCGATAGAGGAAGTCTTCCGCAGTCAGATGGTAAAGCTGTGCGAGTAAAAGATTTACGCAAAAAATAAATAAAACAAAAGATATGATCATACAACAACTTTCGGTTTTTCTCGAAAATAAATCGGGACGGCTTAACGAAATTCTCGACATTTTAGGTAAAGCTAATATCCGTATTATTGCTGCCACAGTAGCCGACACTTCGGAATACGGGATATTGCGATTGATAACTTCTGATACAGCCCATGCCATAAAACTGCTCAAAGAGGCTAACGTCAGCGCAAATACAAGTGATGTAATCGCTCTTACGTGCGATTCTATGGCCGGAACATTCGCTAAAGAGTTGAAATATTTTGCAAAGGAATCGATCAGTATCGAATATATGTACTGTTTTTCAAAACAAACCAATGCATTTCTTATTATACGCACAAGCAACCAGCATGCAGCATTGGAGACAATAAAGAAATATGGGCTACATAGTATTACCGAAAAGGAACTGATCGAGCTATAATCTTATCGGGAATAAAATGAAAACGAAAGACCTATTATTCGGAGGGATTATAATACTCTGTTTCTTGCCTTTTTTCATTTCGGAATCTTTTTATAACGGATATACGGAATATAATGGATCTCATCCGTATATCATGGCATTTTTTAAATTCGCCATTCTCGCAACATTAGGCGAAGTCATCGGACTAAGAATTAAAAAGGGAATATATAACGAACCCGGATTCGGAATTCTTCCTCGAGCCATCATTTGGGGATTTTTGGGAATGTGGATTGCTGTCGCAATGAAAACGTTTTCTTCAGGAGTCCCCTATTTACTCCAAAGTTTCGGAATAGAAGGCGTCCCCGATGCTATGAAGCAGAGTTTGTCAATGGAAAAAGTATTCGGTGCGTTTTTTATCAGCGTCATGATGAATACGACATTCGGGCCTGTATTTATGACCCTACATAAAATAACCGATACTCAAATATTACAATACGGAGGTAAATTAACAGCATTGATAAAACCTCTTCCCATGGGAAAAATTCTTTCGTCTCTAAACTGGAATGTTCAATGGGGATTCGTGTTTAAGAAAACGATTCCGTTTTTTTGGATTCCGGCTCATACCATAACATTTTTATTACCCGGGCAATATCAAGTTTTATTTGCAGCACTTTTAGGCGTCGCTTTAGGAATTATTCTGTCGATAGCCGCTGTTATGTCAAGAAAAAACAACAACTAATGGAAATATTAAAGAAACGAATATTAGAGGACGGGGCTTGTTACGAAGGGGGTATCCTCAAAGTCGATAGTTTTATCAATCATCAAATGGATCCTATGCTAATGAAACTTATTGCCGAAGAGTTTGCCCGACGATTTGCAAACGACCGAATCAGCAAGATACTGACTATCGAGGCCAGCGGTATAGCACCTGCAATCATGACCGGTTACACAATGCAATTGCCCGTTGTTTTTGCAAAGAAAAAAGAACCGAAAACTATGCGTCATGCCTTAAGCACAATAGTACATTCTTTCACAAAAGACCGGGAATATCCGGTAAGCATAAGTGCAGAATATTTAAAACCTGGAGACCGAATATTATGCATCGACGATTTCCTCGCATACGGAAATGCAGCTTTCGGATTAATCGACCTGATCCGTCAATCAGGTGCGACATTGGTAGGAATGGGATTTATTATCGAAAAAACATTTCAACACGGAGGAGATCAATTGAGAGAAATGGGTATTCACGTAGAATCGCTCGCTCGTATAAAAAGTTTGGAGAACTGCCAGATAATTATAGAATAACAATAAAATAGGGAATAACTAATTCTGATTATTCCCTATTTTATAAGTCTCTATCCGGTTTTTACCTTCGAGGTAATAACCAGATAATAAAAATCACTATTCTCGACAGCTTCCAAAACACGCAAACCGACTTGTTCTAATTTTCGTTTTTGGGTCTGTACGTCAGTCAACATATCCTCCGAAACCCGATCATCCCGCATCCGGTGCATCCGATTCAACTCTTGTCGGCTCTGAGAATGAGCAATAAGCAATACTCCATCCGGTTTTAAATTATGAGAAACCAATCGAGAAACAGTCTCTTCTCTAAATTCTAAATGAGGAAATACAGAATAAAGCAATATTTGATGATAGCGTCCCGGAATATCATCTGATTCTGCATCTGCAACCTGAAAAGAAAGATGAGAATCATCTCCATATTTACGTGAAGCTACCGCTATCATTCCCGGAGACATATCAATTGCCCGAATATCTCCCTCATGATTCAACTCCCGGATATAAGGAATCAAAACACCAGTTCCAGTCCCCACATCCAAGACAGAATCTCCTGATTGTATAGAAACACGGCTTAACAAATAACGGAGTTTCATTTTGTCGTGACAACAGATAGCATCCCACCGTTCACTCAACTGATCAAAGAAACCGGCTTTAACCTTCATCCGTTTATTTTTTTTACTTGATCACATAAAAAATCACACCATCGATCAATACCCGTTCCGATAGTTGCAGACAGTTCAAAAAATATAAGATTCGAATTTATTTTTAATGCATTATCTCGAATACGCTCTATCTTACTGTCGACATAAGGTAAAAGATCGATTTTATTGATAACGCAAATATCTGCACTGTCGAACATATAGGGGTACTTTAACGGTTTATCATCTCCTTCGGTAACACTTATCAATACGACTCGTTTATTCTCGCCTAAATCAAAAAGTGCAGGACAGACTAAATTACCGACATTCTCAATAAACAGTAAAGAGTTACCTTGCAAGTTCATTTTTTTCACCGCATGATGAATCATAGCTGCATCAAGATGACATCCGTTCTGGGTATTGATCTGTGTACAAGGTACTTCTAAGGCACGTATTCGATCTGCATCATTATCGGTCTGCTGGTCTCCTTCAATTACAGCAATCGGTAATCTCGATTTCAGATTAAAAAGAGTCTTCTCCAATAAGGTTGTCTTTCCCGAACCCGGAGAACTGACCATGTTAAGTACAAATACCGATTTAGCCTCAAAATATCCTCTATTCCGAGCAGCTATCAAATTATTTTCCGAAAGAATATTCTGTTCAACCAGATGTTCTCTACTATTACGATTTTCAGAATGATGTCGTCCATGTTCATGAGCTATACCCAAAGCATGCATTTCTTCATGAGTTATCCCGTCTATAAGATGATCACAACCACAAGTCTCACACATAATATATGTTATTAGTTTACAATTTACTCTATCAACAGAGATTTAAGTCTAAGTTCCCGTCCTCGCAAAAATTCTATCTCATGAGAATAGCAACGAGGACACGGATCAAACATAGACACAGGAGAGAAACGTGTCTTACAATCTCGACAAACTGCCAATGATCTTATTTCGACAATACGAACTTTAGCTCCTTCCAATATAGTATTCTGCATAGCGATACTCATAGAAAATTCTAAAGCTTCGATATTGACACCGGCCATTTCTCCTATTTCCAACTCTAGCTCACTCACTCGAGTTGCATTGCTTTTTTCAGCCTCTTTTATCGCTAAATTAATAATGCTCAAAGCGATAGATAATTCATGCATAATTTTATCCTCTTTTTTTTAAAGCAGCAATATAGAGCTGTCCAACAGCAATTGCTCCATCATTACAAGGTATTCTCGATGACAAATAGTAGGATATCTTTCTGTTCGCCAACTGTTTTATTAACAAATTCGTAAGCCTTTTGTTCTGAAAAACACCGCCGGAAAGTACGACAGTCGTCAATCTCTCAGTTTTTACTTTTTGAATAATAATATTTAATAACATGGCAGATAAAGTATTATGGAATACCGATGCTATCTCCGAAACAGGTACAGATAATCTGTAATCCTTCAAAATTCCATCAAAAAGAGACCGAAGATCAAGCGGATTATCAGAATTTATCGGATAACAACGGGATATACCATTCTCAGCTATTTGTTCCAACAGTGCTGCAGCTTCAGCTTGATAAGTATTTTCATCACAAATTCCCAAAAGCGAAGCTACGGCATCAAACAAACGTCCGGTACTCGATGTCAGAGGAGTATTGACACCTTTTTCTATAAGCATCTCAATCTGCCGTATATGAGATTCGCCCAATCGTTCGATGAACGTCTCCGGATAATCGGCCTTACTACCATATATGCTTTTCAAATAAGAAACAGCCATTCTCCACGGTGATTTCGCTGCCGCATCTCCTCCGGGTAACGGTACATAAGGCAAATGAGCGATTCTTCTATATTCCGACTGATTACAACGAAAGATCTCCCCACCCCAGATGCAACCATCATCTCCATACCCTGTCCCATCCAAACAAACAGCTATAACATCCTCAGTCAAACCGTATTCTGCCATTACTGCCGCAGCATGAGCATGATGATGCTGCACGCGTAACAGCGGAATCTGAAAACGTTGTGCCAATTGCAACGCCAACTGTGTAGAGAAGTAATCGGGATGTGCATCACAAACCAAATATCGAGGAGTGAATCGAAATAAAAGACAGAATTTATCCAAAGCCTCCCGATAAAAAAGATACGTTTCCCGATTCTTTAAATCTCCTATATATTGGCTCAAAATAATCTCCTTATCTTTTCCTAAAGCAAACATAGATACTCGCTCTGCCCCCAAAGCCAAAATACCCTCAGTATCAAACTTTAAAGATAACGGTTCTGGAGTAAAACCTCTTGAACGCCGAATTATTCGAGGCTGTTCCCCTACTACTTGAACAATAGAATCATCTACCCGATTGGATATATCTCTATTGTGTTCTACAAATAAATCTACTTCTCTAAGTAAATCGGATAAAGCTGCATCATTATCTGTCAGTATAGGATTATCCCCTCGATTACCGCTTGTCATCACCAATGCTTTCAATTCGGACGAAGCAAATAAATGATAATGTACAGGCAAATAGGGCAACATAGCACCTACAGTTTTATATCCGTCATTAATTCCTGTACCGATTTTTTGTTTTTCTTCCAGTAAAACAATCGGACGACGCCAAGAAGAAACGATCTCTTTTTCCAAAGGCAAAATATTCAGATAATGACTTAAAGTCGGAACATCCGGAAACATTACTGCAAACGGCTTTTTATATCTTTTTTTAATTTCCCGTAAACGACAAATAGCTTTTTCATTTTCTGCATTGCAAATTAAATTGAAACCTCCAAGACCCTTCAACGCAACAACTCCGCCTTGTCGCAAAACCGCCGCCATACGAGAGAGTATCTCTTCATAATCAACAGTTTCATAACCATTCTTCATAAACAAATGATAATGTGGCCCGCAATGGTTACAAGCAATAGGCTGTGCATGAAAACGGCGATCCCGAACATCGGTATATTCAGCTTCGCATTCCGGACACATCCGGAATACCGACATTGTAGTTCCCGGTCGATCATAAGGAAGCGCATTTATTATTGAAAAGCGCGGTCCACAATGGGTACAATTGATAAACGGATACCGAATACGATGCGGCTGTGAAATTAAATCTTGCAAACACTCATCACACACGGCAATATCCGGGCTTATACGAGTAATATGATTATCAACCTCCCGACTGGGAGCAATAAAAAAATCGGGTAAAGGCTTTGATACGGGTTTTTCAAGAACTGTAACAGTCTCGATCTCTGCCACATCCGGCTTATGAGTCGTTAACCCCTTGACAAAATCATCTTTTTGAGAAGGTGTCGCTTGTATCATTACGAACACTCCATCGTTACGATTATCGACATAACCGTGCAAGTGCATATCAGTGGCAAGACGGTACACAAAAGGACGAAATCCTACTCCCTGAACCAAGCCTTTAATGTGTATATTATACTGACTAATCATTCTTTAATATTTGATTGTGAATAAACAAAAACATATTAAAATTTGTTCATAAGGAAATTCTCAAAACTAACCCGAGTAAAATTTAAACAGTCTCTAAAACTTCAAAATATATGTGTTTAGCAATTCCCGGTAAAATAATCTCTGTAGAAGTCCCTGAAGACGGAGGATTGAAAACCGCTGTCGTAGATTTCGGAGGAATACTCAAAAATATTTGTATCGAATGGGTAGAAGCTACTCCAGGAGAATATATTCTTGCTCATGCAGGAGTCGCACTGACAACAATCGATATTAAAGAGGCGGAAGAAACTTTAAAAGATTTCGAGATCATAGCCTGTCATAATGAATCTATAAATCCGAAAGACCATGTTCAATGAATTCAGAAATCCCCAAAAAGCAAAAATATTATTAGAGGCCATACATAAGATAACCCGTCACTCATGGCATATTATGGAAATATGCGGAGGGCAAACTCATGCTCTTGCCCGCTATCGCATAGAACCGCTACTGCCTAAAGAAATAAAACTGATACACGGCCCGGGATGTCCTGTTTGCGTCACTCCGGTTTCCATTATCGACACTGCAATACAACTGGCATTAAAAAATAATGTTATCTTTACTTCATTCGGGGATATGCTCAGAGTTCCGGGCTCTCGGCACGACTTACTCGAAATCAAATCTCGAGGAGCGGATATACGGATCGTATATTCTCCTTTAGATGCGTTACGCATAGCTTCGGAAAATCCGGGACATGAAATTGTCTTTTTCGGAATAGGATTCGAAACAACAGCTCCGATACATGCTCTTACTATTCTCGAAGCTTATAGAAAAAAAATCAGGAATTTTTCGGTATTGACATCCCTATTTACTGTACCTCAAGCCATAACAACTATCGCCCAAGACAAAGAATGTACTCTAAACGGTATTCTTGCCGCCGGTCATGTATGCGCCATTACCGGAACATCCGAATATGAAAAACTGGCAAAACATTTGAAACTATCTATCGCTGTTACCGGATTCGAACCCCTCGACTTACTATTAGGAATATACACCTGCATTGATCTATTAGAAAACCGAGAATATACCGTAAAAAACGCGTATAGACGAATAGTAGCCTATGATGGAAATCCTAAAGCACGACAAGAAATCGATGAAGTTTTCGAGATTTGTAACCGAAAATGGAGAGGTATAGGAGAGATCGAAAAAAGCGGTTATCAAATACGCAGCAAATATGAACAATACGATGCCTTAAAACGTTTTAATATAAAAACCGATAATAAAAAAGAGGCGTCATCATGTCAGGCCGGAGATATTATGAAAGGTAAAATAACACCTATGCAATGTAAGCAGTTCGGCATTTACTGTACTCCCGAACATCCGCTCGGTGCTCCTATGGTCTCCTCAGAAGGTGCATGCGCAGCCTATTATCGTTATAACATTTAATCAAAAAAATAATGAAATCGGCACAATGTCCCATCCCTAAACAACGATATGATCGAGTATTGCTCGGTCACGGAAGTGGCGGTACACTCACTCAGTCCCTGATCGACGAAATATTTTATCCGGCATTCAGCAATCCGTTTCTTCAACAACAACATGATGGAACAGTATTACCGCTAATGTCTCAGCATATTGCTTTTACGACCGATTCTTTTGTTGTTTCTCCATTATTCTTTCCCGGAGGAAACATTGGTGACCTTGCTGTAAACGGGACAGTAAACGACCTTTTATGCTGTGGTGCAACTCCGCTTTATTTGTCTGCGGGTTTTATACTGGAAGAAGGTCTTCCTTTGGAAGATCTGAAAAAAATTGTAAAGACAATGGCCAAGGCAGCAGAAAAAGCCGGAATCACGATTGTCACAGGAGATACCAAAGTGGTAGAAAAAGGTAAATGTGACGGAGTTTTCATCAACACGAGCGGTATCGGATCTATACAGAAAAATCTCCGAATATCTCCTAAAAATGTGACCGAAGGAGATATTGTCATAGTCACAGGTCCTATCGGAGAGCACGGTGTCTGCATTTTATCAACTCGTGAAAATCTCGGATTCGAATCTAAAATAAAAAGTGATACTGTCGCACTGCGTAGCATGGTAATGAATCTGCTCTCAGGTATTCCCAACATCCACATGTTACGAGATGCGACACGAGGGGGAATCGCCTCTACACTAAACGAAATTGCCGATACGGCACAAGTCAGTATAGCTCTCAACGAATCAAAGATTCCCATCGAAGAGCCTGTACTATCTGCATGTGAATTACTCGGATTAGATCCGCTTTATGTTGCTAACGAAGGCGTATTGCTGGTTATTCTCCCCCCGGAAGAGGCCGAAAGCGCTCTACAAATCATAAAAAACGATCCGAACGGAAGTAAAGCTGAAATTATAGGTGAGGTAGTAAAAGGTACACCCGGAGAAGTATATTTAAATACGACTCTCGGATCTTCACGGATCATCGGCAGACTATCGGGGGAGCAGTTACCCAGAATATGTTGAAGATTAAATAAGTATATGGATATGGAAGCAAAAAATTTTTATCAGGAACTCATGGATAAAGGATATTCGCGCCGGGACTTTCTCAAATTCTGCGGAATGATGGGTGCTATGCTCGGACTACAAAGTTCAGGAGTAGCACAAGTCGTAGATGCCCTGCAAAGCAAACCGAGAAAACCCGTTTTGTGGTATCACTTCCAAGAATGTACCTGTTGTAGCGAATCATTCTTGCGTTCATCCCATCCTCTGGTAGGCCAAATTCTATTAGAAATGATTTCTCTCGATTATTCCGACACCTTAATGGCTGCAGCCGGAGAACAGGCCGAAGAAGTTCGTCACCAGGCCATGAAAGATAATTACGGACATTATATCATGATCGTAGAAGGTTCAATTCCTTTAGGAAGTCCCGGATATTGTACCATAGCAGGACGTGATGCCAAATCGATATTCGATGAAGGCGCTGCAGGAGCTGAGGCTATTATAGCATGGGGAAATTGTGCATCTTCAGGGTGTATTCAACACGCCTATCCCAATCCGACTAAAACAGAACCTGTTCATAAAATATATTCGGGAAAGCCCATTATCAATGTCCAGGGATGTCCGCCTATTGCAGATGTTATGGCAGGCGTCATTACTTATATCTTGACATTCGACAAACTTCCCGAGTTGGATAATATGGGACGTCCGTCTGTATTTTACGGACGACGAATACATGACACTTGTTACCGCCGACCAGCCTATGATGCAGGATTATTCGTTCAATCGTTCGATGATGAAAACGCCAAAAAAGGTTATTGTCTCTACTATATGGGCTGCAAAGGACCCAATACATTCAACTCTTGTGCTGTAATCAAATGGAACAACAGCATCAGTTACCCGATCCAGTCGGGACACGGTTGCATCGGTTGTGCCGAACCTAATTTCTGGGATTACGGCCCATTATATAGTCACATACCTTATGTTCACGGTATAGGAATAGAAGCAACAGCCGACAAGATAGGAGCTGGATTAAGTGCCGTAGCTTTAGGCGGAGTTCTGGCACATGCAGTAGTTACCAATATACAAAAACACAAGTTGATCAAAAATCAAATGGATGATCTGAGTATAAATGAAGAGGATTTCGACAAGACAGAATCGCATCTGAAAAATGAAAAAGAGAAAATAGAACAAAAAATAAAAACAGAAGAAACAGATAAACTGTAGTAAGACATAGCTATGAGTACACGAGTTGTTGTTGATCCGATTACCAGAATCGAGGGTCATTTAAGGATAGAAGCAGATATTGAGAACGGTATCATCAAAGATGCCTTTTCCACCGGTACAATGGTACGCGGCATTGAAATTATTGCACAAAACCGTGATCCGAGAGAAGTCTGGGCTTATGTAGGACGTGTATGCGGAGTATGTACGTCTATACATTCTCTGGCTTCGGTCAGGGCTGTAGAGAATGCGCTGGGAATCATTATTCCGCCGAATGCGGAACGTGTACGAAGTCTCATGCAAATAGCACTTACAGAACAAGATCATGTAGTTCATTTCTATCAATTACAGGCTTTGGACTGGGTAGATGTAGTTTCAGCGCTCAAAGCAGATCCCAAAAAAACATCTGCTATTGCTCAAAGCATCTCGGCATGGCCGAAAAGTTCGATAGGTTATTTTACGGACATACAGAAGAAAATCAAAAAATTTGTTGAATCCAGCAAACTCGGAATCTTTGCAAACGGATACTGGGGACATCCGGCGTACAAATTGCCTCCGGAGGTTAATCTGTTGGGTGTAGCCCACTATCTGGAAGCTCTGGAAGTACAAAAAGACATAGTAAAAGTACAAACTATTTTCGGAGGTAAAAATCCTCATCCCAATTATTTAGTCGGGGGAATGGCGTGTGCGGTCAATATCAACGATCCCAATGCCATTAATCTGGAACGCCTCAGTTATGTAGCCGAAATTATTCAAACAACTCAAAATTTCGTCCGACAAGTTTACTTGCCCGATGTACTTGCTATTGCATCCTACTATCCCGAATGGACAAAAATAGGAGGTGGATTGCGAAATTACATTTCATACGGGGACTATCCCACGGGAAATTATGGGGAACTAAGTACTTACAAAAGTCCGAGAGGAATCATCATAAACCGAGATCTACACCATATCGAAGATTTCGATCCTTATGCAATGGATGGGCTTCAGGAATATGTAAATAATTCATGGTACAGTTACAGTGAAGGTAAAGAAGTCGGGCTGCACCCTTCTATCGGAGAAACGAATTTGGATTATACCGGTCCTACCCCACCCTACCAATATCTGGACAATTCTCAACCTTATAGTTGGATAAAGACTCCACGTTATAAGAACCGACCTATGGAAACCGGACCTTTGGCTCGAATGATTGTCGGTTATGCTTCCGGTCGAGACGATTATAAAGATTTGACAGATCGCTGTTTAAAGCAACTAAATGTTCCCTTTGAAGCTATGTATTCAACTATCGGACGGACTCTGGCCCGTGCTATGGAATCGAATCTATTGGCTGACTGGATGCAGGATTTCTATATTCAATTGTTGCAAAATATAAAATCGGGAGATTATCGAATGTTCAACAATATATATTGGGAACCTTCTACTTGGCCTCAAAAAGCTCAAGGAATCGGACTGGCAGAAGCCCCTCGCGGATCGTTAGCACATTATGTCAATATAGAAAATAAACAAATAAAAAACTATCAGATGGTAGTCCCGACAACATGGAACGCCTCTCCAAGAGATACAAAGGGACAACGCTCCTCTTTTGAAGAATCATTATTGGGAACTCCCGTACATGATACTTCAGCTCCATTGGAAATCATACGTACCATTCATTCTTTTGACCCGTGTATGGCTTGTGCCGTACATCTATATGACGAAGAAGGAAAACATATACACCAGTTCGACACTCTATAATAAACCAAATAGTCATGATCAGTAAAAAAGCTCATCTAAGAGAAGTATATGTATGGCAGTTACCCGTCAGAATTTTTCATTGGGTAAACGCATTCGCCATTACAATATTATGTATTACCGGCTACATTATAGGAGATCCTCCAGCGATAATGCACGGGACAGCACCAGAATTTAATTACTGGTTCGGATGGGTACGGCTGACACATTTCATAGCCGCATTTATTTTTATAATCAACTTTTTGGTACGCATTTACTGGTTCTTCGCCGGAAATACATTTTCCAGGTGGCCTAATTACATACCTTTGACTAAAAAACAATGGAGAGGAATCTTCGAAACGACCAAAGTGGATGTTCTGTTACTATCTCCCAAACCGGTTTACGATATCGGGCACAACAGCCTCGCCGCGTTTACTTATTTCGGACTATTTCTCATAATGATCGTACAGTCTGTTACCGGACTGGCAATGTTCTATGTAGACTCCGACAGTATTTTAGCTCCGTTTTTCGGCAAACTGTTAATCATTATGGGAGGATTTTATCCGGTAAGGGACATACATCATATTCTCATGTGGGCGTTTATCCTATTCGCCATTGTTCATATTTATCTGGTATTTTACCACGATTATATAGAACGGAACGGCATTGCATCATCGATCATCGGCGGCTGGAAATTTATAGACGAACGTCTCGTGAAAGAATATGAAGACGAACAAAGAACAAAATACAAGATCGTTCTTAAAAAAAGAGAAAGAAAAATTATTGAAGAAGGAAATCGAAATAAAAGAAAAATCCAGACAGGCTCTTAGATAAAAAACAAGAAACTGTTTAAGAGCCCAAATTTTTATGGGAATATTTTTTTAATACGATCTTTCTCTGTTGCAATATGAAGATTTTCAAATGACTGAAAATCATACTTGCTACATCTCAAATAATATAAACAGATTCTAACAAAATCCGAAAAATGAAAGATATACTTATTCTGGGCGTAGGAAATCTGGTTTTAAAAGATGAAGGTATAGGTATTCATGTTATAAACCGATTAGAAAAAGAAGAATTACCGCTGGGGGTCGATTTGTTGGACGGAGGCACAGGCGGTATCTTCTTAATCGGTACTTTACAACAGTATAAACACCTGATATTAATAGATGCGACTCTCGATAGCCGTCCGGCAGGTACTATCCGCCACTTAAAGCCTAAATATTCTCATGACTATCCTCTTTTGCTAAGCGCTCATGAAATAGGCCTGAAAGAAATGATCGATGCCATGATTTTACAAGAGCAAATTCCCGAAATCGATTTATTAGCAATATCGGTTCAAGAAGTCAGAGAAATAGGAATGCAATTATCTCCGAAAGTCGAAGATGCAATTCCTGCAATTATCAATAAAATTCATGAATTAATCAAACAAATAAAATCATGAAATGATCTGCCATGGAAAAACAGGAAGAAGCTAAATGCATCGTAAATTTTACTATCCACCAAACTGCATTCAACTATTTTCAGATTGATCATAATATAGCCATCCGCATTCATATCAAACGATATCGAATAACTTGTATCCGTAAAAGGTGTTCGTACAAAATAAATATACCCTGCAAGAAATAGACCGGTTCTGAGATCTCAATATCTTCAAGCCGAAAGATCGATTCTTCCGGCTTTTATCCCCCTCTAATAACCTTTTGTACAGAAAAACAAGTTAAAGCCACATCTTGTTATTTCTGACAAAAAAAGGTTAACACAAGTAACATATTCTCCTCACAGACAAAACATTCTTGGTAATTTTGCAATGGTTTTTAATTAATAGGAGATAATATATGAAAGAGAATAATTCTAAAGCATTTTTATTGATTTTGTTAGGAGCTCTTACAGCCTTCGGTCCTTTGGTAACCGATATGTATTTACCGAGCCTTCCGACTATGACAGGATATTTCGATACAAATTCGTCAATGGTACAACTCGGACTCACATCAAGTATGATCGGGTTAGCGATCGGGCAGATTTTTTTCGGCCCGTTAAGCGATAAATACGGACGACGACCGCTATTGCTTATTTCCATGTTACTTTTTATCGTTTCAACCGTATTCTGTATTTTCTCACCGAACATAGAAAGCTTCATTGCTTTCCGCTTATTGCAAGGTATAGCAGGATCAGGAGGTATTGTCATTTCCCGGTCAGTAGCTACCGATAAATTTTCGGGACAAGATCTGGCAAAAGCCATGGCTATCATCGGAGCTATTAACGGTATAGCTCCGGTTGCTTCTCCGGTATTAGGCGGATTTCTAACTGATTCTATCGGCTGGAAAGGTATTTTTATAATACTGTTGATCATCGGTATTATTCTTCTGATAGGAAATTTTCGTTTTAAAGAATCTCTACCTAAATCGAACAGAAAACAGGAGAATATCAAAGGATTATTATGGGGATTCGGGAAAATACTACATAATCGTCGTTATGTTTTCTATGTGCTCCAAATGGGATTCGCCATGGGGGTATTATTCGCCAACATATCTTCATCTCCTTTTATCATGCAACAACACTACGGTTTCTCAGCCTTTACATTCAGTCTGTTTTTTGGAATAAACGCATTATCCATCGGAATAGCAGCAGCATTATCTATAAAATTTAAAAGTCCCGAACATGCCATTTTCTTTGGTTGTATAGGAATGGTCATTTTCTCGGTAATCGAATTTATCGCTCTTAGCAATAATTGTTCTTTCATTATTTATGAAACGCTGTTATTCTTCTTACTCTTTACTATGGGACTTACCTTTACAGCTTCTACGACTTTGGCAATGGACAGTGAGCGACAAAATTCAGGGACAGCCTCTGCACTATTTGGAGCTACAGGGTTTGCGTTCGGCGGTATCGTGTCCCCTCTTGTCAGCATAGGAGATATTCTCCCGACCACAGGACTAATATTTCTTTTGTGTTCTTCATGTTCTTTAGGATGTGCGATAATAGCCCTGAGACAAACACATCCTCACTTATGGATAAACGTCAAAAGAAAACTAAAGCCGACAGTCCAGTTCATATCTGCCTCTAACTCTAAAGGGAAAAAGGAGTAAGTTAAATGCTAACCATTATAAAACAAAATAGGTCAATTCTATGATAGAATCGACCTATTTTGTTTAGTTGCGGGAGCCAGACTCGAACTGACGACCTTTGGGTTATGAGCCCAACGAG
>NZ_CEWDCG010000027.1:0-21243 GCF_982436375.1 Coprobacter sp.
ACTTATTATACAGATTCAAAAAACTATTTATATTCTAAGTTAAAACCTTGCGCTTTTAAATAACCTTCCATATCATATTTCAATGCTTCCCGATAGTAGTCAAGCATGTGAGCGCACCAATCATTATCAGTCTTCACTCCCGCTCTGCAACCGTTATATTCACAAATTAAACGATCGTAGGTTAATAATTCCTCCGTCATATCATCGGTTCGATAATGGTTTTTATGTATCAAGACCGATAAAGGCTGTTTCGGTTTCAGATCGGGAGTCTCCCGAGGATAACCGATAGAGAGTCCGCAAGCAACAAATACCCCCTTCGGAAGCTGCAAAACTTCTGCGACACGAGCCGGATCGGCTGTTCGGGCATACCCGATACAGCAGCTTCCCAGACCCAAAGATTGTGCTGCAACCACGGCATTCTGCATTGCCAGAGCCGCATCGATCAATCCGATCATTACTCCGTCCATTTTATCCTGAATACGGGGAAAATCGAGCTCCTTGGCTTTTGCCAATAGAGACACTTTATTAAAATCGACACAAAAAACCAGAAATACGGCAGACGTCTTTATTTGCTTTTGACCGATAATTTCATATAGCAGTTCTTTTTTTTCCTGATCTTCTACCGCAATAACCGAATATTGCTGACCGTTGTAACTGGTCGGTGTACTCGCTATCGCCCGATAAATCAAATCAAGCTTTTCCGGTTCTATTTTTTCCCGTTCATAACGTCGAACCGAAGTCCGTTTCAACAAGACATCTTCTATAACTTTCATTCTACCTCCTCACATTAACAAATTAAAATCTGAACATCAAACACATTGACGAAAGATATTGTTTATAAACAGGCCCTTACTTTACAAGACGGCAAGACGGGTCATTCAATTCCATCAGACCGATCTGCATATAATCCTGCATCATATCTCTCGGTTTTTTAATTTCATCGTTCCACATAGCTATATCTATATCTAAAGGAACAATTCCTACCTTTTTACCGCCCGGAGTACGTCCGGCAGCCTTTTCCATTTCCTTAAAAATACGAAATAAATCTTCAAATTCCAATTCCGTTTCCAAAACGCCTACACAATTGTGGTAATTCGGCTGAGGAATACTGCTCACCGGAACGGTTTCATAACAAGAAGAGAATTTCGCAGACGAGACTAATCCCCGAATCTCCACACAACTTTTTTTCACTAATAATTTTCCTCCGGGAACATTCGATCCCAAACAAACAATTGCCCTGTTCATCGTACTAATTATATATCTTTCATTGATAACTGCACTCTTTTCCGCTCTTTATCCACACTCATCACTTTTACCATAATCTGCTGATGTATAGATACTATCTCTGTTGGATCAGATACATATCTGTCTGCCAATTGCGAAATATGCACCAACCCGTTTTCTTTAATACCGATATCTACAAAACATCCGAAATTAGTAATATTCGTCACAATTCCCGGAAGTAGCATTCCTTCCTTGAGATCATCTATCGTTTTCACCGAAGCATCGAACTCGAACACTTTAATAGTTTGTCGAGGGTCTCTACCCGGTTTATCAAGTTCTTCTAAAATATCTTTCAATGTCGGCATCCCGACTTCTTCAGAAAGATAATTCTCCAGCACCAACCGTTTACGAAGTTCTTTATCAGCTATCAATTCTTTGACGGTACAGCCTAAATCAAATGCCATTTTTTCTACCAAAGCATAACGTTCGGGATGCACTGCCGAATTGTCCAAAGGATTTTCCGACGAAGCAATTCTCAAAAAGCCGGCAGATTGTTCAAAAGCCTTTTCTCCCATACGAGGAACTTTCAGCAATTCTTTTCGGGAGTGAAACGGTCCGTTTTCCTTACGGTAATCTATGATATTTTGCGCCAACTGAGGTCCTAATCCTGAAATATATACCAACAGATGCTTACTTGCCGTATTAATATCCACACCGACAGAATTAACACAATTCTCGACAGTCTGATCCAAAGATTTCTTAAGCTTACCCTGATCAACATCATGCTGATATTGTCCTACTCCGATAGATTTCGGATCTATTTTCACCAATTCCGCAAGCGGATCCATCAAACGCCTGCCGATAGATACAGCACCTCTTACAGTTACATCATACTCCGGAAATTCTTCTCTGGCAACTTTCGAAGCAGAATAAACAGATGCACCATTTTCACTGACGACAAATACCTGGACTTTTCTATCATAACGCAAATTGGTAATAAAATTTTCTGTTTCCCGACTTGCCGTACCATTACCGATCGCTATTGCCTGAATGTCATATACCTCTACTAAATGCGTTATTTTTCGAGCCGAACCGGAAACATCCTGACGAGGAGGATGCGGAAATATCGTCTCATTATGTAATAGATTTCCCTGAGCATCCAGACAGACAACCTTACATCCGGTACGAAATCCCGGATCGATTCCCAACATTCGTTTCTGCCCTAAAGGAGGAGCTAGCAACAGTTGTTTCAAGTTTTCAGAAAAAACCCGAATAGCCTCGTCATCGGCTTTTTCTTTAGACGATGCAGCGAACTCAGTCTCTATCGAAGGTTTCAATAAACGTTTATATCCGTCACGCACCGCATCGGATACAAACGCAGCCGCAGCCGTAGCATTCTTTATAAACTGACCTTCAAGACGATCTATACAAAGTTCATCTTCCGGTGATATAGAAACTTTTAAAAAACCTTCGGCTTCTCCTCTACGCATTGCTAATAAACGATGAGAAGAACAACGATACAACGGCTCAGACCACTCGAAATAATCTCTATATTTCGCAGCTTCTTCAACTTTCGTTTTTACTACACGAGACGATATTACAGCTTCTCTCCGGAATAATCCCCGTACGGTATTTCTTGCTCTTTCATTTTCAGAAATCCATTCGGCAATAATATCACAAGCACCTTTCAACGCATCTTCGCCATCTTTAACTTCCCCTTTTATAAAAGCTGAAGCTTTATATCCCGGATCACCGGACTGCTGAATCATCAGCCATTTAGCCAAAGGTTCTAAACCCTTCTCTCGGGCTATCTCCGCACGAGTGCGACGTCTCGGTTTGTACGGCAAATAGATGTCTTCCAACTCCGTCATATCCCAAGAAGACTCTATACGATTTTTCAATTCCGAAGACAGTTTTCCTTGTTCCTCGATCGTTGAGAGGATTGTCTGTTTCCGTTTCTCTATTTCACATAATTTGTCATATCGGTTTTTTATATCGGCAATCTGCACCTCATCTAACGCTCCGGTCATCTCTTTCCGATAGCGGCTTATAAACGGAATCGTAGCTCCGTCCTCAAGTAAGGCTATCGTATTCGAAATCTGATCGGCCTTGACGTTCAAAGCCTTTGAAATCAACTGTGGAAATATTTTATTCATTCTCAAATAATAAATTTACTGAATTCTTACAATCTTATCAGCTATTCTCGTCTCATCATCTTGATGTGTAACATACAAGATAGTCTTTCCGTACCGGACCTGCCATTTCCGCAAATAGTCCATAACTTTTTGCTTCAGATCAAAATCGAGCCCTTTAAACGGTTCATCAAGCAAATATAAAGATGCAGGGAAAAACATCATTCGCGCCAATACGACACGTTGACATTCTCCCCCACTCAACGTTTCAGGAAAACGATCTATGCAATTTCGCATATCCAGTTGTTCCAAAATCTCGGTTATTTCTTTACGAACCGTCTCCTTCCGCATACAAGAGGCACGGGAAAGTGCAATATTTTCACATACTGTCAGATGGGGCAAAAGTCTATATTCTTGAAAAAGGAAAGCCACTTTGCAATCTTTTTTTAAAGGAACATCTCCCGCTTCGGCATGATCCAGTCCCGACAACAGACGCAACAAAGTCGTTTTCCCATATCCGGAAGAAGCCATCAAACAAGTAATTTTCCCCCTCGAAACAGACAACCGTAATTCCGATAATAAGATTTTATGTCCGTATCTCTTTCGAATCCCCTCTATATTAAGAATATCGGGAAAATTCTCCATTATTTTTTCCGCATAATCCTTTGAGGCGAAAGAAACCGGGAAATTATATTTTTCAGCCCTTTTCAATAACAATTCAAAACCGTATGATATGACTACGGCAATTAACGTCCATGCCAGCAAACGGGGAACTTCTATAAAGCCGTGAGCTTCACGAATCATAACACCGATACCCGTAACGGGTTGGGCCAAAGCTTCTCCCATAATAATAGCTTTCCATCCTAATCCTGCCGTAGAGATCAATCCGCTGAAAAGATAAGGCGATACTGCCGGATAAATAATATGTTTTATCTTTTGCTTTACCGAAAAAGCATACATATAGGACATTTCCAGCAAGGAGTGATCGATATTCCGAAAACCGGCTATTAAATTCTCGGTCAATACCGGAACTATAGTTATCAACGCCATTACCAAAGGAATGTATTCCGGAGAAAACCAAATCAAAAATAAAAACAAAAATGAAATAATCGGAACGGAACGAAGTAAGGTCAAAAAAGGATGGATATAGGTGCGAAACGCATCCGATCGGGAAGCGCGCCATGCCAATATCGCAGCCAGACAAAGGGAAAGCAACATCCCGCATATTCCTCGCAACAAAGTTGATGATACGGCAGACAAAAAAGAGGCTTCCGAAAACAAATAAAATACTGCTGTAATAAGCTGAAAAGCCGAGGGAAAAATATCTTTATTCCCGATATATAGCGAAAAAAACTGCCAACATAGCAATACGGTAAACCATGAAGCGGCAATAAGAATATATTTTTTTCGCTTTTTCATAAAATCATATCGAATTATCAGATATATAGAATCTATCATCCGGGAACTTGCCTCCTATGGATTTCGGATAATACTTGAAAATAACCTGCAACAAACTATCTACTGAATTTCTGACCGAAGATCGTGACCTGTATTCGATGCGACAACGGTCATATACTGTTGCCAAATCAATTTTACCGGGTAATATTTTATAGCGTATCAGCCGACTTTCTGTTTCCGGATTTTCAGGTGTACTCTTCCTCACTGAAACCGACAATAAAGAATCGACAGAATTTAATAAATGTATGTCTTGCTTTATTTCCGAGCTAACGACTACTGCCGTTTGAGCAAAACCAACCGGACTGAATTCTTTTGCCAAATCACAACAAACAAATAATGATGAATCTTTTTGTAATGCCAAAGATACAAATGGTTCCGGCAATATAGCATCCGATATCTGACGACTCATCAAGGCTCTAAACAGATCTTGAGGTGTAGAATAGGTATAATCGGGATAGACATCCTGTAAAGCAGAAACACTTTGTAAATATTTCAGCAATACGTCAGAAGTTGTACCTTGTCCAAATAAAAATATGGGAAACGGCGATTTATCGGTCCTACTTCCGGACGAGATCCAAAACAAATTTCCCCAAACCGGACAAGCCAAAAGAGAATAACCCGTATTTTTATTATACAAATTTACAGCAGAAGAAAGCGGCAAGACCGCCACATCTACTTTTTTTTGTATCATTAACGCCTGTACTTTCATCGGATTATCATACAAAACAATTTCGAACCGCTTTCCCTGAATACAATAAACAGAGTCTAACAAATTTGAAAATGCTATTGCCGAAGGCCCTTTCAACAGTGCCATACGAATTACAGGCGAATCGGACGGTGCTTTTCCACAAGAAAAACCTGTTATTAAAAAGAAAACGCAAATTATAACTTTTACGATATACATTTAAGTCGAATTACTGTTATCTCAGGCGTTGCTCCTACCCGCATCGGCATAAACACACAACCTATACCTTCGTTTACATATAAATACTGATTCCCCTCCCTATAAAGTCCGCTCCAACGAGGATAACGTATCTCTGCCGGAGAGTAACGCCAATCTCCCAACTGTAACTTAATTTGCATAGCATGAGTATGTCCCGAAAAAGACAAATCTATATTTGTACCCGATATAACTTCTTCATCCCAATGCATCGGGTTATGGGTTAATAAAATCTTAAAACAGTCATCATTCAAATCCGGATAAGCAGCCCTCAAATTTCCGTATTTCGGGAAAGGAGGTTCTCCCCAATTTTCAACTCCGATCAGGGCTACAGAATCATTACCGCTATACAAATACACCGACTCATTATTCAGCATTCGCCACCCCATCTCTTTTTCTTTTATTCTGAGGAGTTTCCGATCTTCTAATTTTTCCGATACATTTTTCCATGGTACATAATCCCCGTAATCATGGTTACCAAGAATCGAATATACTCCGTTCTTTGCTTTCAAACCGGAAAGCACATGCAAAAACGGTTCTAATTCGGCACTGCGCAACGTGACCAAATCGCCGGTAAAAACAATCAAATCGGGCTCTAATTTATTAACTTGCCGTACCATCTCGGATATGAATATTGTATCTGATCCAAAACTTTCTAAATGAATATCGGAAATTTGTACGATTTTATAATCATTAAATCCTTCCGGTAATCGGGATGACTCTACAGAAAGCTCTCGAATAACCAAACGCTCCCGATTGATAAACGCCCCATAAGCCATAGATCCGAAAACAAACAAAGCTCCTACAATTCCTGCATAATGGAATACACGGAGCATCTTTTTCCTAAACAGGCAAGCCACATAATCCCATACAGAAAGTAAAAAATAAGTAATCTTAGGAGCATAAACCAAAAAGTAGATAAACATAAACCATATGAATACCATACGGTTATCGACATCTTGATGGTTCTTCATAAGAGCATAAGCAAACAAAAACGCAGCCAACAACAAACAATTAATTCCCCAATAAGATATACACAGCCACACATACCGGCAGGTTTTCCGTATAATCCGGAAATAGATATAAAAGTCTATTGCAAAATTAATGCAAACTAATGCAAAGAAAGCTATCAGTTGTAATCTCATATTTTGAATAACACGTTAGCATATCGCCTTACAAAAATACAAATAATTCCGAATCTAAAAGATGTTATTCCGAAACTCCGACAATACATTAATTTTCTTTAGAATATCCTCTTGACACTGTTCTAAACCGAAAACAAATTTAATGATAATAAATCGTTTATTTTTTGTCGCATTGATTAAATATCCTTACCTTTGCAGCCTCTTAAGTAACAGATTATTTTATTTTTAGAGAAAAAGCTATTTTTCCGTTTCATAAAGATGAAAAACAGACAAACAATTAAGATACGAAGCAATATTAAAAAACAATTTTTGAACTTTTACATATTTAATTTATACACTTTATATTAATCATGACTTGGATTGAAAATCTGCTATTTACTCCTTCATCGGTTGCACATACGGTATTATTATATGCCTTTGTGATCGCTGCAGGGGTATATTTAGGGAAAATGAAAATCTTCGGCATATCCTTAGGAGTGACATTTGTGCTTTTTGTGGGGTTATTGGCCGGACATTTCGGATTTGTAGGAGAAGCCAATATCATGCACTTTATGCAAGAATTCGGGCTTATCCTTTTTGTTTATTCTATCGGGTTACAGGTAGGCCCGGGATTCTTTTCTTCCTTTAAAAAAGGAGGAATGACCCTGAACTTACTTGCAACGGGAATCGTATTGCTCAACGTCGCCGTAGCTTGTACCATCTATTTTTTAGCCAACGGTAGAGTCGAAATGCCTATAATGGTCGGTATTTTATCCGGAGCTGTAACAAATACTCCGGGATTAGGTGCAGCACAGCAAACTTTAGCCCAATTGCATTTCGACGGGAAACTCGACGTAGTGCCCGAAATTGCTTCCGGTTATGCAGCAGCTTATCCTTTAGGAGTTTTAGGTATTATCCTCTCAATGCTTATTATACGAGCTATATTTAAAGTAAAATTGGATAAAGAAAGCCGTCAAATAGAAGAAGAAACTGCAGCCAGTGTACTCAAGCCGCATCTTGTTACCTATAAAGTAGAAAACCAACTGATTTTCGGGAAACCTTTGGATGAACTAATGAAACTCATCGACCGCAACTTTGTCATTTCTCGAATAAAAAAGAGTAATAATGAAGTTATCATTCCCCAGTCTTCTACCATTATAGAGCAAGGCGACTTACTGCTGATTGTTCTGTCGATTCAAGACGAAGATGCGTTAAAAGCTTTTATCGGCAGCACGGTAGAGATGGATTGGGAAGCCATCCATGCTCCTGTGGTATCGCGCCGCATTCTTGTAACAAAATCGGAGTTTAACGGAAGAACGATAGGATCTCTTCGGCTACCGATGGGATACCGATTAAATGCCACCCGCGTCAATCGTGCAGGTGTCGATCTGCTTGCCAACCCGAACCTGACTTTGCAAATGGGAGACCGTCTGACTGTTGTAGGAAAACTGGAGGATATAAACCGTCTGGCAGAAAGACTCGGAAACTCGATGAAACGTCTTAACGAACCAAATATGATTACCCTTTTTGTCGGGATATTCTTAGGTATTATTTTAGGAAGTATTCCATTGGCGATTCCGGGAATGTCGTCATCCATGAAATTGGGATTGGCAGGAGGACCTTTAGTAGTTGCCATATTAATAGGACGTTTCGGATACAAAATGAAATTGGTAACTTATACTTCCACCAGTGCCAGTTTAATGCTTCGGGAAATAGGGATTTGCTTATTCTTGGCAAGTGTCGGAATTACGGCAGGAGGCACATTTGCAGAAACCGTATTCAGCGGAGACGGATTACTTTGGGTATTATGGGGATTCCTGATAACGATTATACCGCTTTTGATTATAGGTTCTATCGCTCGAGGTTATTATAAAATTAACTATTTTACACTTATCGGGTTAATCGCAGGGAGCAATACCGATCCGCCAGCATTGGCTTATGCCAATAAAACCACTTCGACAGATGCTCCCGCAGTCGCTTATTCAACAGTATATCCTCTAACGATGTTCTTGCGGGTACTTACCGCCCAACTATTGATTTTATTGTTTTGCTAAATAAAAAATGAAGCCCGGAAAATTCCGGGCTTCATTTTTAGTCACACCACTTTTCATTTCTAAAACTTAGCAATGATTCATCTTTTCGGTTTGCCTGTCCGACGTAAATATTCCATTCTTATTTTTCTTTTAATATCCGAATCGGATTGATACAATTTTATAACTTGTTGAGGAGACAAAATTTCCAATAAATTGTCCATATACTGCTTGTTTAAGGCATACAATTTACGCTCCCTGTCAAGATATTCCCGAAGTACCGTCTTAGCTTGTTCGTCAGACAACGTATCGGCATTCATTCGATTAAACAATTTATGATTCTGCATATTCAAACGGGCAACCTTTTTTTGATACTGCTTATATACAGGACGAAGTTGCGATATCTGCATTTCTGTAAGACTCAAACGTTCCTGTATTTCCGATAAAGAAACTTCAACCATTCTCTCTTGCAACTCTTTTTGTTTTTCATGAACAGGAAGTCTCTGTGCCCATAACATGACCGGCATACACATAAACAATAACATTAATATTCTATTCATAACTATCATATTTAATCTCAACTAATAAATTAATTATACCATTGATCGACAATCGTCCCACCTGTAATCTCCGTAAGGAACATCAAATCTTCATCGCTTAATTCATCGATCAACTCATCCATCGGCATATCCTTTCCTGTTTGCGAATATTTAAAATCTTCCGCTAAGGTTTCTTCCCACAACGCAATCTCCAAGCTCGAGTCTCTTTGAAAAGCATCATTAAAAATACTCCCGGCATTCTGGTCTGAAACAGAATAAAATTCTCTCAACGAATCACCAGCAGAAACTTCTGCCATCTTTAATCGATCCTGAACTTCTTTCTTATGTCCGACTCCTATGTAAACCAACAATAATAAAATTGCAGCAACACTCCCCAACATGTAGAAGAAATAGTTCCTGCGAACACCTAACTTTCGAGAAATTTTTTCTTGTCTGCAAGTCTCGTCGAGGACATTACGAGTAACTCTCTGTAAAGCCTCTTCATCTACCCGATAAGGTAAACGCTTACCAACCCGATCAAAATCAAAATCTTTATCTTTCATATCTGACTATTTACCATATATTTTTTTACTTTTTCCACAGCGTAATGGTAGCCGGTTTTCAATGTTGCCACCGATTGTCCTGTAATACGACTTATCTCTTCATAGCTCAGTTCATCATAATATCTCAAATTAAAAACAATCCGTTGTTTTTCAGGCAAACGCAAAATCGCCTCTTGAAATCTCAATAACAATTCATCTGCATCTGTATTATTTTCGGCATAAAGCGTTCGTATCAGCATATCACTGACCTCTTCATACGGTGTAAAAGATAACTTCTTACGGCGTAAAAATTGCAAACTTTCATTTGTCGCAATCCGATAGAGCCAGGTAAATAAACGACTTTCACCTCTAAATTCATCTAAAGACCGGTATGCCTTTATCAATGATTCCTGCAAAATATCCTCCGCATCCTCATTCGATACGACCAAACGCCGTATGTGCCAATACAGAGATTCACGATACATCAAGACCAGTTGTTCAAACCCTGCATTACACATTTTCGGGTCACGCAACTTCATTATTATATCCTGCTCTGTATCTCCAACCATAAAACAAAATCTAAATTTTTAATTAATTCTATCTATTGGATGCCTATTTATCGATAAAGTTAAACCTATTTACTTCAATTTTTTGCTTTATCTGTAAAAAAAGAAGATTTGTCGGTGAAAAGCTACCCTTTCTATATTTCGATTGGCTGAGAAAAGAGCCATATTTAACTTTGTATAAACACAAAAAGAAAGACTTATGAATTATTATCGTATCGGAATTTTCGTGTTTTGTTTCTGTACAGGAGGATTACGGTTATTATCTGCTCAAGAAAAACCTCAAGAGTGGACTTTAAAAAACTGTATAGACTATGCACTGACACAAAACATTCAACTCAAAAAAAGTAAAATCGCATTAGAAAGCAGCCAGGTAGACAGCAAATCTGCCCGAGCCAAATTGTTCCCGTCTCTTTCATTCGGGTCAACTCAACAGTATATAAATACACCTTTTCCCGAAGGTAACAGTTTAGATAATTACGTAGTTACCGGAAGTAAAGGCAGTAGCAAAAACTCATACACCGGAAACTATTCTCTTCGATCATCGATGACCTTGTATAATGGAGGAAAATTGCGAAATAACATCAAGTCTTCCAAACTACAAGAACAAGTACAACAATATTCGGTAGAAGCGGAAATCGATAATATCGAAACTTCTATTACCGAAAGTTTTTTACAAATACTATATGCACAAGAGTCTGTAAAAATCAATGAAGAAACCGTAGCTCTTTCAAAACTACAATGCGAGCGAGGAAAAGCGCTGTTGGAAGCCGGTTCTATTTCTCAAAGCGACTATGCCCAATTAGAATCACAATACAGCTCGGATAAATACCAACTCGTACTTTCACAAACGACTCTGGAAAGCAACATACAGACGTTAAAACAACTTCTGGAAATGGATATGACAGAAACTCTGAGTATTTCTACTCCGATTCTCGAAGCACATGACGTCCTGACACCATTACCCGGAAAAGAGGAAGTTTACCAATCGGCTTTAAATTTTATTCCCAGCATACAAAGCGGAAAACTCGGAATAGATATTGCCAAACTGGAACACAAAAATGCCAAAGCCGGATACTATCCCACTTTAGATTTGTCAGCAAGTGTCGGTACGGGCCATATTTCTGGCAGTGATTCTAATTTCGGACAACAAATGAAAAATAAATTGAACGAAAGTATCGGACTCACTCTAAGCATACCGATCTTCAGTAACAGAGAAAATAAATCGGCGGTAGAAAAAGCTAAATTACAAATTTCTGAAGCTGAATTGGAATACCTTAACGCTCAAAAAGAACTTCAAAAAACAATAGAAGATATTTATCTGGACGCAACTTCATCTCAAGCTCAATATGCAGCCGCCATAGAACAAGTAAAAGCATCAAAAACCAGTTACAATCTGGCACAAGAACAATTCAATTTAGGAATGAAGAATACGGTAGAATTGCTCACTGAAAAAAATAATTTTCTTTCAGCACAGCAAGAAATGTTACAAGCCAAATATATGGCTATTCTAAATGCTCAGTTATTAAGATTCTACCAAGGCAAAGAAATAACTCTTTAAATAAAAACGAATAAAAAATTAAATAGACATATACAATGAAAATAACAAAAAAGAAAACCGTCCTTATTGTCATAATCATAGCGATCATAGGAATAGTTATATGGATGTTAAGTAACCCATCCAAAAAGAACGAAATAGCATTCGATACGGCAATTGTAACAAAACGAGACATATCGAACTCGGTAACAGCAACGGGAAGTATAGAGCCCGTTACCAAGGTAGAAGTCGGTACTCAAGTATCCGGAATCATCGATAAGTTATATGCAGATTATAACTCAACAGTAACCAAAGGACAACTAATCGCCGAAATGGACAAAGTTACTTTGCAAAGCGAACTCGACTCTAAACAAGCGGCTTATGACGGAAGTAAAGCTGAATATGAATATCAACAGAAGAAATATGCCCGTAGCAAAACTTTATATGACAAGAATCTGATCAGTGATACCGAATATGAAGAGGCTGTCTATAACTATGAAAAAGCAAAAAGTACTTATCAAAGTCAAAAAGCAGAGCTGGCAAAAGCAAAACGGAATCTTGCCTATGCAACCATCACATCACCTATCGACGGTGTCGTAATAAGCCGTGATGTTGAAGAAGGTCAAACCGTAGCCGCCGGATTCGAAACTCCTACCCTCTTCACGATCGCTGCAGACCTGACCCAAATGCAAGTAGTTGCAGATGTCGATGAGGCAGATATAGGCGGTGTTGAAGAAGGTCAACGAGTAAGTTTTACCGTAGATGCATATCCCAATGATACATTCGAAGGAAAAGTTATGCAAATACGTTTGGGAGATGAGAGCAGTTCAAACAGTAGCAGCACCTCTTCTACATCGACCGTCGTTACTTATGAAGTAGTTATTTCAGCCCAAAATCCGGAATACAAACTAAAACCTAGATTAACAGCAAACGTAACAATCTATATCCTTGATAAAAAAGATGTACTCAGTGTCCCGGCAAAAGCGCTTCGATTTACTCCGGAAGCTCCGTTGATCAATCCAGACAATAAAATCATCGATTGTAAGGCAGAACATAAAATATGGACACTCGAAGGAAACACCTTTACCGCCCACCCTGTAAAGATCGGTATTACGAATGACATATACACAGAGATTCTCGACGGCGTTACGGAAGGAATGGAAATCGTTACAGAAGCAACGATAGGACAACAAGCCAATCCTGAAATTTTTATAGGGGAATCTAAAGAACAAAATCCATTCATGCCTGGCCCTCCGGGAAGAAATAAAAAAGATAAAAAATAATTCACCGACAATAAAAAGGAACGGATAACTATTTATTATGAAAAAAGTAATCGAATTACAAAATATAAGAAGAAATTTCCAAGTCGGAGATGAAATCGTCCACGCTCTTCGGGGTATATCGTTTACGATTTATGAAGGTGAATTCGTAACGATTATGGGAACATCCGGATCTGGTAAATCAACACTACTCAATACATTAGGTTGTCTCGATACTCCAACAAGCGGTGAATATTTTCTGGATGGCATATCCGTGCGCACGATGAGCAAATCGGCACGTGCAATATTAAGAAACAGAAAAATCGGCTTCGTATTCCAGAATTACAATCTTTTACCCAAAACAACAGCCGTAGAGAATGTAGAGCTCCCGCTGATGTATAATCCTGACATCAATAGTGCAGAAAGAAAAAAAAGAGCGATAAAAGCTTTACAAGATGTTGGATTGGGAAACCGCCTGGAACACAAATCAAACCAAATGTCCGGAGGCCAAATGCAACGTGTGGCTATCGCACGTGCATTGGTAAATAATCCGGCCGTAATTCTTGCCGATGAAGCAACCGGAAACCTTGATTCGAGAACATCTTTCGAGATTCTCGTACTCTTCCAGCAATTGCATGCCGAAGGGCGTACGATTATTTTCGTTACTCACAATCCGGATTTAATACAATACAGTAGCCGGAATATCCGATTACGGGACGGTAAAGTCATAGAAGACTCTATAAATAAAAATATCATGTCGGCAGCAGAAGCGTTAGCGGCTATGCCTAAACCCGAAGATGACGAATAAAACGTAAAACAATGAACGTAACCAATCTATTAAAAATAGCCTTGCGTGCGCTTGCAAACAACAAACTGCGGGCTTTCCTTACCATGTTGGGAATCATTATCGGTGTTGCATCGGTTATCACGATGCTCGCCATAGGACAAGGATCAAAAAAAAGTATTCAAACTCAGATCGCAGAAATGGGGTCTAACATGATCATGATACATCCCGGTGCAGAAATGCGGGGCGGTGTACGTCAAGATCCTTCAGCCATGCAGACTCTGAAACTGGATGACTTCAAATCTTTACAAGATGAAACAAATTTTTTGTCGGCTGTCAGTCCGAACGTATCATCTTCCGGTCAATTGATAAACGGAGCAAACAATTATCCATCATCCGTAACCGGAGTCAGCCCCGAATATCTCGAAATACGGCAACTCTCCATAGAAAACGGAACGATGTTCACAAACGCTGACATACAAAGCTCCGCCAAAGTCTGCGTGATCGGAAAAACAATAGTCGATAACCTCTTCCCCGACGGAAGCGATCCTATCGGGAAAGTAATCCGTTTTAACAAAATCCCGTTCAAAGTAGTCGGTGTTCTAAAATCTAAAGGGTATAACAGTATGGGGATGGACCAAGACGATGTCGTACTTGCCCCTTATACGACTGTCATGAAAAGATTACTCGCAGTTACTTATCTGCAAGGAATCTTTGCTTCTGCCCTCACAGAAGACATGACTGATAATGCAACAGAGGAAATTACTGCGATTTTAAGAAAAAATCATAAACTGAAAGAATCCGATGACGACGACTTTACTATCCGGTCTCAACAGGAATTGAGTACAATGCTGAATACTACGACCGATTTGATGACGACACTTCTTGCATGTATCGCCGGAATATCTTTAGTTGTAGGCGGTATAGGAATTATGAACATCATGTATGTATCGGTCACCGAACGTACACGTGAAATAGGTTTGCGTATGAGTGTCGGAGCAAGGGGCATCGATATCCTAAGCCAGTTTTTGATCGAAGCTATCCTAATCAGTATTACAGGAGGTATTATCGGAATATTGATCGGTATCGGAGCATCTTTTGCCGTAAAAAATATTGCACACTGGCCTATATACATACAAAGCTGGAGTGTACTGCTCTCTTTTGCCGTATGTACTATAACCGGAGTATTTTTCGGATGGTATCCGGCGCAAAAAGCATCTAACCTCGATCCGATAGATGCTATACGATACGAATAAAATCAAATAATTTCTTATATTTGTAATATAATCATAAAATGATGCCGGACACACCTAAAAAAAAATCTTTGCAATTAATCATACACCTTCTCGGATGGGGTATCGTATTCGGGATTCCTTTATTTTTTTTCGAAAGGAACTCGACCGCCGATTACATAGATCGTTATCTGCGATTTATCTCCGCACCGGTATCATTGATGATCATTTTTTATTTCAACTATTGCTATCTGATCGATAAATTTTTATTCAGAAAACAAACACGGGAATATCTGCTTTCAAATATCGTACTCATTGCATTCGTAACCTTATGCCTGCACTTCTGGCACGAACTGCATATTCCGGGAGCAATGCCTCCAAATCCTCCTAAACACTTTCAGGTAAGAAAATTTGACGGTATATTATTTTTCCTTACTCGGGACATAATTCCGTTAATTTTAGCAACCGGAATGAGTGTCGCCATAAAAATGACCAACCGCTGGATACAATCCGAAAATGAAATCAGAGAACTCGAAAAAAGCCGTACTGAAGCAGAATTAAAAAATTTAAGGAATCAGCTCAATCCTCATTTCTTATTTAATACCCTGAATAATATTTATTCTCTGATCGCTTTATCTCCGGAAAAAGCGCAACAGGCGATTATGGATTTGAGTAAATTACTCCGTTACGTATTATATGACAACAGCCCCGAATTCGTACCGCTCCAAAAAGAAATGGAATTTGTGCGTAATTACGTAGAATTGATGCGTTTGAGACTGACCGACAATACTGAAATAAAAATTTCTTTGCCCCAATCGGCAAGTTCGGGAACGTTGATCGCACCTCTTTTGTTTATCTCTCTGATCGAGAATGCTTTCAAACACGGAGTCAGCAACTCCCAACCATCTTTCATACATATCGACATAAGCGAATACAGCGACCAACGCATCGTCTGTACGATCGAGAACAGTTACTTTCCCAAAAACGAAACTGATAAAAGCGGTTCGGGAATAGGACTCGACAATTTGCGTAAAAGATTGGAACTACTCTATACGGGACGTTATCTTCTGAATATTGAACAGACAGATGACAAATATATTTCTGCATTGATATTATTCACCCATACTGAAGAAGAATGATACTGAACTGTTACATAATCGATGACGAACCTCTGGCTATACGACTATTAGAATCGTATGTCGATAAGACTCCATTTTTACGCCTGCAAGGTTCTTGTACTAATGCTGTTACCGCATTGGCCGATCTATCGGAAAGACCGGTTGACTTACTTTTTCTGGATATACAAATGCCTGAATTGAACGGTCTCGAATTTTCAAAAATCATCGGGGACAGATGCCGGATTATTTTCACCACAGCTTTCGAACAATATGCCGTAGACAGTTATCGGGTAAATGCTCTGGATTACCTTTTAAAACCTATTGCTTACCCTGATTTTCTGAATGCTTGTGAGAAAGCTTGCCAATGGTATGAACTTACGGATAACACCGCTCGGAAAAAAGAAGAATTAAAATCAATATTCATTAAAACAGACTATAAGCTGGTACAAATAGAATTAGATAAAATTTTATACGTGGAAGGCCTCAAGGACTATGTAAAAATCTATGTCGAGAACGAACCTCACCCTATTCTCTCTTTAATGAGTTTAAAATCGCTGAAAGATGTTCTCCCTTCAGATCGTTTCATCCGTGTACATCGATCTTTTATCGTACAAACAGACAAAATCAAGATTATCGAACGAAATCGGATCGTTTTCGGGAAACAATACATTCCGATTTCCGATTCATACAAAAGTAATTTTCAGGCAATGATCAACCAACGATCAATAACCGGAAAATCCTAACAACTTTTCAAGGCTTTACTTGTTTATTATACTAACCATAACAAAAATCAAAAAGTATGAAGTACAGATGTGTCGTATGCGATTGGATCTATGATCCGGAATTAGGTGACCCGGATGGCGGAATAGAACCCGGAACTTCCTTCGAAGAATTACCCGATGATTGGGTATGCCCGGTCTGCGGTGTCGGAAAAGAAGATTTTGAACCCGTAGAAGAATAGAATCAACAAATATAATGGCCTCCGGAACAATCCTGAGGTCATTATATTTTTAGAACTTACCTAAATTTTCTGATAAAAAATGCAGGCTCGACTCGGTATTTTAATTCATTCTCAAATGTTAAGAAATAACAAAAACCGACTATTTATCAAAGACAAAATCTACTTTTGCACGATCAAAAAAATATGGATATGTCAGCAAGTAAATATAAAGGACATATAGCAATACTCACGGCTAATATCATCTGGGGACTCAATTCTCCTATTTCCAAAACAGTTTTGAATAGTGGAGATATCTCACCTTTTGCTCTCACAACATTTCGTATGGTAGGAGCTGCGGCGGCATTCTGGTTGGTCTCCCTCTTCACGAAAAGAGAAAATGTTCCTCCTAAAGATCTGGCCATGTTATTTTTTGCCGCCTTATGCGGAATCGTATTTAATCAGGGAATATTCATTTTCGGACTTTCTATGACCTCTCCCATCGATGCCTCCATCGTATCGACAACAGCTCCGATTATTACTATGATCATTGCTGCTTTCTATTTGAAAGAACCTATTACCAACAAAAAAGTATCCGGTATATTTTTGGGTGCCGTTGGAGCACTTATGCTAATAATCAGCGGACAAAGTACAAACGTATCTTCAGGAGAAAACAAAATAGCAGGCGATCTGCTCTGTCTGTTTGCACAAGCCTCTGTCGCCACCTATTTCGTTATTTTCAAAGACCTTATCAGTCGTTACTCACCGATAACCTTGATGAAATGGATGTTTATGTACGCCAGTATGTGTTATATACCGTTCTCTTACCATGATATTGCAACAATACAGTATGAGGAACTACCCGTTTCTCTTTATTCTGAAATCGCATTTGTCGTCTTGGCAGCAACATTTTTATCGTACATGTTTATTCCCATTGCTCAAAAGACTCTACGACCTACCGTCATCAGCATGTATAATTACGTTCAACCTATCGTAGCTTCACTAATTGCCATAATAGTAGGCCTGGATACATTTACTCTCGTTAAAGCCATCGCCATCACATTAGTATTTGTCGGCGTATATGTCGTAACCCAGAGTAAATCGAAAGCTCAGATGGATGCAGAGAAAATACAGAAAGAAAAAGAAAGAGAATCAATTTGATAAAGAATCCGCTATTCTCTTTCTCGCAGCAATAACGGCTAAAACCGTTATTACCAGATAAACCAGTCCGATAATATCCACGGCCGGCGGAACATCGCCGCTTCCGTATGCATGCAATCCGGTAAGATAATAATTGACTCCGAAATAGGTCATCAATACCGCCAATAACCCATAAACAGACATCACGCTGAATGCATAATCGCTACGCAATTTCGGCACAAAACGAGCATGAATAATCATTGCATACACGACAAGTGTTATTAAAGCCCATGTCTCCTTGGGATCCCAGCCCCAATAACGCCCCCACGATTCGTTTGCCCAAACCGCTCCCAAAAACGTACCTGCAACAAGCAAACAAACACCGATATGCAATGACATTTCGTTAATAATACGCAGTTTTCTTATTTCTGCCGACTTATTATTCCGCACAATAAAAAACATCGTCAGCACCCCGATCAGAAAACTCATGCCGAAAAAACCGTAACTTGCCGTAATCACAGCCACATGAATCATGAGCCAATAGGATTTTAAGACAGGAACTAACGGAGTAATTTCCGGGTCCATCCAATTCAGATCGGCAACAAAAAGGATAACCCCCGCAAAAAAAGCGGCAAGCGCCAAAACCAAACTCGAACGACGAGCAAACAGCAAACCGGCCAAAAGTGTAGCCCAACCGATATAAATCATAGACTCATAAGCATTAGACCAAGGAGCTTGTCCCGAGATATACCAACGCAATCCGATTCCGCATGTCTGCAAAAAGAAAAATGAAATAATCGTACCGATGCAAAAACGAACAGTCCATTTACACCAACGAGAAGGCTTAGACTGAAAATATAATATAGCCGTCAACAACAAAATTCCGGATAACACATAACCTACAGCCGAAACGAAAAACAGATTCGCTTTATTATAGAACAATTCGGCTTTCAGTCGTTTTTGTGTCATTATCTGTACTTGACTCCGGGCTTGCTGATAGACATCTATCATTCCGACAATATCGGACGGGGTTTCCCAATTACCGGTTGCATAAGAGCGAATCGATTCGTCACTATACCACAACATAATTTTAGACACAAACAAAGAATCTTTCCCAGAAAAAGCGGAAAGATCATCTCCTGCAGAAACCCATTTACCGTTTTTATCACCCGGGCACGGAAACAAGGCAAACATTTTCCCCTGTTGCAAGCCATACAATATATTTACTTTTTCATCCAACTTCAAAATATCTTTTTCAAGCCGAGAGCGAGACGATACCGGCTTCATATATATATTCTCTACAAATTTTGCAAGCTTATATGTACCATCATTTTCAAACAAATCATTAAAAGCGATCTCCCTTCCTGTCGTCCCAAGCAACTTGTGCAATTCCGAATTCGTCTGACGAATAACAGGTACACTATTCCAATAAACAGCATCGAAAATAAAACCTAACACGACCTGCTCGGAAGTCAATCCGTGAAATGAATTTTTACGATATATTTTTCTCAATAATGAGGCAGTATAAGTATCGACAGGCTCTATACGTCCCGACGGATTCTGTATTTGCAACTGCCCCCACCGATCGGCAAGAGATATGGGAAGTGCACTCTTCTGCAAATCTCTTATCGTAATCTCCTGTGCAGATACAGAAACAGAGAAAAACAACAAAAAAGACAAACCAATTGTTTTTCTATTTCCGGTAAGGACAGTCAATTTCCTGTTCAGAATTCTGAAACGAGAATCCTTATGTGCAAAAATCGAAATCATACCCAATAACAACATAGCATACCCGATATATGTTACAGATGTACCGAACGTATCATTATTTACCGAAAGAACAGTTCCCTGTTCATCGGTATCATAAGATGATTGATACAAACGATAGTTCTGTTCATATACAACTCTATTCATGTATATCTTTTCTTCCCGAACCGTACCTCCTGAAATAAGGATCAAATCACTCTCAAAAGAAGAAGGACTATGTGAACCCGGATAGCGAATCAATCTGAAATCCTGAAGACGAATCGTAAACGGTAACGTCTTGAAAACAGAACCATAAGCAATGGATATGTCGACATTTCCGACTTTTACATTCTCCGGCTCGCCGACCTGATAATCTTTCCCCGACAAAAAGACCGTACGTTCATCATTTCCGACTCTCAAAGACATTTCCAATAAATGATCGCCATTTGGCAACGATGAATATTTTACTTTATCAAGTCTGATACGGATTTTCTTATCTTCCAAACTGATTATTTCAGAAAAAGGCTGCGTAAACAATGAGTTGATCTCTACCGGAAATTCAAAATTTACAGAATGCCCTTTACTCTCGGCTACACCGGAAATGTAACACTGGTGTGTTAACATCCGGGACGTTTGTTCTCCCTCCCGAATATGTATAATCCCTTCATATCCCCAAATGCGGGTGATCAACGCTCCGGCTAACACGACAGCAAAAGCCCAATGAAATATAATAACCCCATATTTCCGATGCCTCCATAAATGTACTTTCAATGAAATCCCGACAAAATTTATGATTAAAAGCAGTTGTAAGAGATAGAACAGGACATTGTTATACACAACCGCACAAGCTGCCGAAGATCCGTAACGACTTTCGATAAATGTCGCAGCAGCCAATAATACGGCATATAACGCCAATAATATCAGCATCAATTTATAAG
>NZ_CEWDCG010000028.1:0-21109 GCF_982436375.1 Coprobacter sp.
AAAAACACCCCAAAAGTTTTGTGTCTAACTTTTGGGGTGCAGTACATTTTGAGACCGCCTCTTCTGGATTTTTGTAAGGAGAATTATCCTTTGCGATAAAATTCTAAATCTTCAACATTGAATTTACTGATAAATTCAGCCTGTTTTTTTACTTCAGCTTCTCCGAAATGGATATATACTTCTGCCGAATTGCGGAATGAATCGCATCGGGTCGTATCTAATAGCAATAAATGTCCCATAATGATGTGACCGGCCATTTCTACCATACGGCGTGCATGAAAATCAATATATTCGTTGTCTTTAGTCTCGACAACCGAAGCCACTGTTTTTTCGTAAATTTCAGTCATGGCTTTTAACCGGTTCTGTAAAGGAACTAACTCAGGACAGATTGTTTCCTGTTCATAGAACTTCATCATATTAAGGAATGTCCCGGTAGTTACGTGACGGATAGCAGCGACAACTTGCAATTGTGTTGTACCTTCATAAATAGAAGTGATACGAGCATCCCGATAAATACGTTCACAAGCATAGTCTTTCATGAATCCCGAACCTCCGTGAATCTGTACACAATCATAAGCATTTTGATTACAGAATTCACTGCTCATTCCTTTGGCAAGAGGAGTGAAAGCATCGGCTTGTCTTTGATATTTTTTCATCTCGTCACGTTCCTCTTTTTCGAGTTTACGTTCTTTTGAAATATCTTCATATACTTTATACATATCTACAAAACGGGTTGTCTCATAAAGTAATGAACGAGATGCGTCGAGTTTGGCTTTCATTAGAGATAACATTTCATAAACGGCTGGAAATTCGATGATTGCTTTACCGAATTGTCGTCGTTCTTGAGCATAAGTAAGAGCCTCTCTATAAGCTGCTTCAGATACTCCGACCGATTGTGCTGCAATTCCCAGACGAGCACCGTTCATCAATGCCATGACATATTTGATCAACCCCATTTTGCGATCTCCGCAAAGCTCGGCTTTGGCATTTTTGAATACCAGTTCACAAGTAGGAGAACCCTTGATTCCCATTTTGTTTTCTATGCGTCGAACGGTTACGCCGCCATCGTTTTTATCGTAGATAAACATTGATAATCCGCGGCCGTCTTTGGTCCCTTCTTCCGAACGAGCCAGAACAAGAGCTATATGTCCGTCTCCATTTGTAATGAATCGTTTTACACCGTTCAAATACCAGCATCCGTCTTTTTCACTGTAAGTTGCTTTTAACATAACAGCTTGAAGATCTGAGCCGGCATCCGGTTCGGTCAAGTCCATAGCCATAGTTTCTCCGGCACAAACACGAGGGAGATATTTTTGTTTTTGTTCTTCGCTGGCAAATTCGTAGATAGTCTCAGCACAATCTTGCAATCCCCAAATATTAACAAATCCGGCATCTGCGCGACTTACCATATCGGCTGCCATGATATACGGTACAAGAGAAAAGTTCAGTCCGTTATATCGGCGAGGGATAGAAATTCCCATTAAGCCGGCTTTTACAAGGGCGTCCAGATTTTTTTCTGTTCCGGAAGCATATTTAACCCGTCCGTTTATAACTTGAGGACCTTCATGGTCTACGCTTTCGGCATTGGGAGCAACGATGTCTCCGCATATCTCACCGGCGATTTCAAGAACTTTTTCATAACTGTCCATCGCATCTTCAAAATCGATGGGAGCATAATCATATTTTTCGGCATCGGTATAGTTTCGTTCTTTAAGAGCTACCAAACGCTTCATTAGCGGATGGTTCAAGTGATGTTTAAGGTCACTGTTATCTAAATAAAAATTAGCCATATTCTTTTGAGTTTATTATTTGCTATTCTTCTTATAATATTTGATCATTTTCGGAAGAATATCTTCTACAGTTCCGGTAATTACATAATCTGCTATTGTGTTGATCGGTGCATTCGGATCATTGTTGATTGCGATGATCATCGAACTGTCTTGCATACCGGCAATATGTTGTATCTGTCCGGAAATACCGCAGGCAATATACAGTTTCGGGCGTACGGTAACACCTGTTTGTCCGATCTGACGTTCATGTTCTGCATAACCTGCATCGACGGCGGCACGAGAAGCTCCTACTTCCGCACCGATGGTAGCGGCGAGATCATAAAGTAACTTGAAATTTTCTTTCGATCCTACTCCATAACCTCCGGCAACGATAATCGGGGCACTTTTGATGTTGATTTTTGATTTTTCGATCTGTCGTTCGATTACAGAAACGACAAAGTCGGTATCCGAAACATATTTTGATGCATCCAGTTTAACTACTTCGCCTTTATATGTTGGAGAAACGATTTCTTTTTTCATTACACCTTCGCGCACTGTTGCCATTTGAGGTCGACACTCCGGATTAACGATGGTTGCAACGATATTTCCTCCGAAAGCCGGGCGAATTTGGTATAATAAATTTTCGTAAGATTTTCCTGCTTTTTTATCCTCGTGAGATCCTATTTCAAGAGCAGTACAATCTGCTGTTAATCCGCTATGCAAAGCAGAAGAGACACGAGGTCCTAACTCGCGGCCGATGCTGGTTGCTCCCATAAGACAGATTTGAGGCTTTTTCTCTTTGAAAAGGTTGATAAGAACCGATGCGTGAGGCTGTGACGTATAAGGATAAAGCCTTTTGTCATCGACAAGGTAAACCGTATCAGCCCCGTATGGGAAAATTTGTTTTTCTACTCCGTCTAAATTGCTACCGATAACAAGAGCCTCAAGTTTACAATTCAGTTGATTGGCCAACGAACGGCCTTTAGTAAGCAATTCCAAGCTTACATCGGCGATGATGCCGTCTTCTATTTCGCAATATACAAATAAGTTATTCATACGATTTTCTTTTGGAGAGTTAATGATTTTTTGTCACGTATCTGATTATTATCCGATTGTGTGGTTTACTATTAACTCTTTCATGAGTTCATCTATTTCTGTGTCGTTTCCGGATAATTTTTTACTTTCTTTAGCCTGAAAAACGACATTCTCGATTTGTTTTACCTTTGTCGGAGACCCAGCCAATCCTACTTGATCCAGGTCTGCATCAACGTCGGACACACTCCATTCCGTTAGATTCAGATAAGGGCGGTTTTCGTATAAATTGCTGAAATAGTCATTATCCTGATTTTGTCTTTCACTGATGGTTTTGGCATATTTATACCGCTGTATTAGTTTCGCATTGCGCGGACGGCAATCATCTGCACTTCCATTAACGGTTATGACTACCGGATATTTGGCTTCTACAACTTCGACACCTCTTTCCAGACGTCTTTTGACTTGTATTTTGCCGTCCTGAACTTTTAAGATTTTTTCTGCATAAGTAATTTGTGGCAAACCAAGTTTTTCTGCGACTTGAGGGCCTACTTGGGCTGTGTCCCCGTCAATTGCTTGACGGCCTCCGATAATAATATCGTAGTCTTTCATTTTCTTGACAGCGCAAGCCAATGCATAAGATGTTGCTAATGTATCAGCACCGGCGAATGCCCGGTCGGTAAGTAATACCCCGCCGTCAGCTCCTCTGAACAAGCCTTCTCGTATAATATCAGCGGCGCGAGGAGGTCCCATAGTCAGTAATGATACGGCCGATCCGGGGTACTGTTCTTTTAATTGCAGAGCCTGTTCGAGTGCATTCAGGTCTTCTGGATTAAAAATAGCGGGTAATGCTGCTCGATTTACCGTTCCGTCGGCTTTCATGGCATCTTTACCTACATTTCTCGTATCCGGTACTTGTTTGGCAAGTACGATAATTTTTAAACTCATAATTGATAGAGATATTAGATTTGAAATATTGTTATCTAAAAAGCATTTTTCAACGCTCCACAAATTTACTGAAAGCTGTTAATCTGACAAGTGTTTTTATTGAAAATTTGATGTTCCGGAAGATGTTCCGAACGAATTCTTAAGGATAAAAGCAATTTTTTTAGATAGGCTTTTGTGCATGTTACTGTTGTTTGATTCATATCTGTTTTATTATCTTTGAATCGTAAAAATATGATTTATGAAACAAGAGAGCGATAGTTTTCAGTTTGAGAATACAACAGAGTGGGAGAGTGCCGGAGTTGGAGTCATCCGTCAGATTATGGCTTATAATAAGAATATGATGATGGTTAAGGTTAAGTTCGAAACAGGAGCGGAAGGTGCACCTCATACACATCCGCATACTCAGGCTACGTATGTTGTAAGCGGAATATTTGAATTTACCGTAGGAGGTGAAACCGAGATTGTTCGTGCCGGAGATGGCGTTTATATGCGCTCGGGAATATTGCATAGTTGCAAATGTATAGAGACCGGTATTTTAATCGATACATTTACTCCTATGCGGGAAGATTTTATAAAATGATTATTGGGGCAAACTTTTTATCGTTCTTTTGACGAGGAATTTAAATTATTTTTCTTGTTTAGTAGATATTGTCGTATAGCTATCGAAATAAATAATACCCACATTAATATCATGCTTATGTTATTGATTTTAGGAGTGAATTTATTTAACTGAACAGGTAATAGTATCCAAATAAATAAAAACAGAGTTAAGCAGGTCTCTATGCTGGATAATTTGCTGTTTGCGGATAATAACATGATCAATAACGGAAAAATATAGATACCGTTGTAAACGAATGCTTGCTGGGGAACTAATACACAAATCATAGCCGCTAAGCCAAAACGGATTAAAGAAGATTTGGTCGTAAAGAATAATCCTGTGGAAAGCAATCCCAAGATATAAGTTAGATATTTACCCGTTTCGTAAAGTATAAATTGATTTTCTATATTCAATGTCTTTCCTAATTGTAGGAATAAAGGAATGATCCCGAACCGATATACCGAGAAAGACATTCCGTAAATAGCTGTTTGTTCTTTTACATTTTCATACAGTTGACCGATATTTTCGAATCCGTTTTCAAAAAATAAAAAAGGTAAGAATGCCAATAAAAAAGCAAGAATTGCATATTGGAAAAATGTTTTGTATTCTTTTTTGTATAAATAATATAAGCTGAATATAGCCGGAAATATCTTTAAAACAGAGGCGATAGCCAGACAAATTATTCCATACCATTTTTTTTCGTTTTGATCTTTCACATATACGAAGTAATTGATGCAAGCTGCTGAGATCATAATTTCGTTTCCACGCTCCAAAGCGTAAAGATTGATGGATGAAAAAAATATGATAAACAATATGATCGGAGAACATTTATATTTTTTACACAAAAGATATAGAGAATGAAATAATAGGAAGAGCGAGAGTAATGTAAAGAAAAAGCAGCTCAATACGGCTATTTGAGAATTCCAACAATCTTCGAGCGATATTGAAGAGTAGTTGGTAAGCAAAGTAAACGGATATAAGATCATGTAAGAGAACGGTAAATAATTTTTGTTACAAGTACCGTTCAATTCATTATAATACGGGTTCTTATCGGCAATATAAATTAGAGTATTATAGAAGTCGGCAAAGAAATTATCTAATTTCAGAAAAAATACATGAAGTTGGTGTGAGGGATCTGCAAACAATAGTATGATCCAGATACAAGCTAATAAAAAAGTAAGTCCTGTAAATATTTTTTTGATTCTACTTTGGTTCATAAACGCATTACTTGAATGTCTTAAAAAACAATGTAATGCAAATATATCATATATTTAAGGTAATAAGAAACCTTGTTTGATTATTTTATAATATTGAAAAGAATTGCATGTTTATAAAATTAGACTGTTATAATATAAAAAATGATATGCACCCTAAAAGTTAAACGAAAACTTTTAGGGTGCATATCGTTTTTCTTATCGGTATGTTATTCGTAACTGCTTCCATCGAAACAGTGAGTGCAAATACATTCTTTAGGTAAACCTATTGATTTGACGAGCGTTTCCAATGGATTGAATTTCAAAGTCGTAATATTCAGATCTTTTCGGATGCAATCCACCATTTTGCAATATTGGGGAGAATTTGTGGTTGCATAAGCCGGGAGATTTTTAGAGCAATCTCCTTCAAGATTTTTTATAACCCTCCGCGTGATGAGTTCCAACTCCGATTTTGAACCTGTGAAATTCAGAAACTTACAAGGGTAAATTAATGGAGGACAACTGATGCGCATATGCACCTCTTTAGCTCCATAACGATATAAATCATTTACATTGTCATGAAGTTGAGTTCCCCTGACAATAGAGTCATCACAAAAAACGACCTTTTTATCTTTCAATAATTTTTTGTTAGGGATCAGCTTCATTTTTGCTACCAGTTCTCGCATTTCTTGTGTAGGAGGAGTAAAACTTCTCGGCCATGTCGGCGTATATTTAACGATCGCTCTTTTATATGGAATTTGTTTTCCGACAGCATATCCTAGAGACATGCCGACCCCGGAATCGGGAATACCTGATACGAAATCTGCATCAATATCATCGTTTTTACCCATTTCCACACCGCAGTCGAAACGCATCTCGTCAACATTCTTCCCTTCATATTCGCATACGGGATAACCGTAATATACCCAAAGGAAAGAACATATTTGCATTTTTTTATTGGGCTTTCGCAGTTGAGTAAAACCATCGGCTGTAATTTGAACGATTTCTCCCGGTCCTATATTATAATCCATTTCATAACCCAGATTCGGAAAACTGCAGGTTTCGGATGATACCGCATAACCGTTTTTCCCTTTTCCTATCATGATAGGAGTTCGTCCATATTTATCTCGTGCCGCAATAATTCCGTTTTCTGTAAGAAGAAGCATCGAACAAGAACCTTTCAATCGATTATAGACATTCTCTATCCCTTCGACAAAAGTTTTGCCTTCGATAATAAGCATGGACACCAATTCCGATTGATTGGTAATACCGTTACTGTGTTCGCAAAAGTGATTTCCTTTTGCCAAAAGTTCCTTTTCAAGTTCCGGCAGATTAGTTACTTTAGCAACTGTTACTACGGCAAATTTCCCTAAATGAGAATTGATGATAATCGGCTGAGCATCGGTATCGCTGATAACGCCTATTCCTGAATTTCCTGAAAAAGAAGGAAGATCAGCCTCGAATTTTGTGCGGAAATAAGAATTCTCGATATTATGAATCGAGCGAGTAAAATTTCCGTTATTCAAAGTTACCATACCTCCACGCTTTGTTCCCATGTGAGAATTGTAATCTACCCCATAAAAGAGGTCGGCTACACAATTTTCTTTTTTTATCGTTCCAAAAAAACCGCCCATTGTTTATTGAATATAATACTTAATTGTAGATGTGTTGTTATTGATGTTAAAAAGAACGGGAACGTTCGGTATATACCCGAGCGTTCCCGTTATAGCATTATTATTTTTTATGCTGTTCTACCCATTTGCGGGCATTTACGAATGCCTCTATCCACGGGGTCACCTGATCTTCGTTTTTACGGTTGGTCGGATAATACCCCCATTGCCATGGGAAAATCGCGCGTTCGAGGTGTGGCATCATAGCCAAGTGCCGTCCGTCGTTTGTTGCGATACCCGCAACGGCAAAAGGTGATCCGTTCGGATTGGCCGGATAAGCATCGTAGTTGTATTTTGCTATGACATTATATTTGTCGATATCATAAGGTAATTCGAATTTTCCTTCTCCGTGAGCTACCCATATTCCTAATTTGCTGCCTGACAGAGCCCCGAACATTACCGAATTATTTTCGGGAATAGTCAAGCCGATAAATTCAGATTCGAATTTATGTGAATCATTATGTCGCATTTTGGGTTTCTTTTCGTGGTCCGGAGTTAATAGTCCCAATTCTACCATAAGTTGACAACCGTTACAAATACCTAAACTTAGAGTATCCTCACGTGCATAGAAATTGTCCAAAGTGGCTTTGGCCTTTTCATTCCAAAGAAATCCTCCGGCCCAGCCTTTGGCAGAACCTAATACATCCGAATTGGAAAAGCCGCCGCAATAAACGATCATGTTTATATCTTCAAGCGTTTCCCGCCCGCTGATCAAATCGGTCATATGGACATCTTTGACATCGAAACCGGCCAAATAAAGAGAATAAGCCATTTCCCGATCTCCGTTTACACCTTTTTCCCGAATAATAGCCGCTTTTATGCCGCTCGGTTTTCTGCGGTCGGCACTGATTCCGTATTGTGCCATTTTTCCGGTGAAATCGTCATTAAATTTAATTTGTAAAGGTTGTTCCTTATAGTTGTTGAATCGTGCGGCAGCAGCTTTTTCTCCGCTTTGTTTACGATCGAGCAGATAAGAGGAAGAAAACCATACGTCACGCAAATAATCGATTCCAAACTGATATTCTGCATTGTCTTTCTTGACCAGAATGTGACGTTCTTTGCAAGGCCGTCCGATTTTGGAAAACCCGATGCCGTTATTTTGCAAAATCTTTTCGACGCTGTTCTTGTCTTTTACCTGAATCAATACTCCCGGATTTTCACTGAAAAGGATTTTTATAATATCTTTTTCTGCGATTTTATCGAGATTTATTTCCAAACCGCCTTCCGGATTTCCGAAGTTCATTTCGAGCAGGGCAGTAATCATACCGCCGGCCGAAATATCATGACCTGCCAGAATGAGGTCCTTTTCGATTAATTCTTGTATTGTATTGAATGCTGAAACGAAGTATTCCGAATCTTTTACAGTAGGTGCTGTTTTACCGATTTTTCCGAGCGATTGTGCAAAAGCCGATCCCCCGAGCTGAAAATTATCGAATGAAAAATCTATATAATAAATAGCCGTATTGCGATCACGAATGAGTACAGGTGAAACGACTTTTTTTATGTCCGACACTTCACCTCCCGCTGAGATGATGACAGTCCCCGGAGCGAAAACTTTTTCGTCACCGTATTTTTGAGTCATAGACAGACTGTCTTTTCCTGTGGGGATGTTGATCCCCAGATCACAAGCAAATTGACTGCAAGCCTCCACCGCTTTATATAGACGGGCATCTTCACCTTCATTTTTACATGGCCACATCCAGTTGGCGCTTAACGATACACTTTTCAATCCCTCTGTCATCGGTGCCCATACGATGTTGGTAAGAGCTTCCGATATGGCAAGTACCGAACCGGCAGCCGGATCGATCATGGCTGCTTGCGGTGCATGTCCGATAGAAGTAGCAATACCCGATTTCCCCCGATAATCCAAAGCTACTACGCCACAATCGCTGAGAGGTAGTTGTATTTCACCCTGACATTGTTGGCGAGCCACTTTCCCGGTTACGGAACGATCTACTTTATTGGTCAGCCAATCTTTGCAAGCTACGGCTTCAAGTTGTAGGACATTTTCCAGATATTCATGTATCTTTCCGGTTTCGTAGGCAACGTCCTGATAATTCTCTTCGACCGTGTGATCTTTCATAAAGGTACGGGGCGCTTTGCCAAACATATCCTCCATGGCGAGATCTATCGGTTTTATTCCGTCTTTTTGTTCAAAGACAAAACGCATGTCTCCGGTGGTTTCTCCTACGACATACATCGGTGCACGTTCACGGTCTGCGATCTTTCTAACATGATCGATGTCTTTTTCACCGATAAGCATTCCCATGCGTTCCTGACTTTCGTTTCCGACAATTTCTTTTGCAGAAAGAGTCGGGTCACCTATCGGCAATTTGTCCATCTCGATTTTACCACCTGTCGTTTCTACTAGTTCCGACAAGGCATTCAAATGTCCTCCGGCTCCATGGTCATGAATAGAAACGATGGGGTTATTGTCCGATTCGGCAAGTGCACGAACGACATTCGATACACGTTTCTGCATTTCAGGATTAGCGCGTTGTATAGCGTTTAGTTCGATAGCATTGGCATATACACCGGTTTCTACGGATGATACAGCACCGCCTCCCATTCCGATACGGTAGTTATCTCCACCCATAACGACAACTTTCTCACCGGGTTTAGGAGTCCCTTTGAGAGCGTCCCGCATAGTTCCGAAGCCGACACCTCCTGCCAACATGATAACTTTGTCGTATGCAAATTTTTTATAGTTCTCCGCATGCTCAAAAGTAAGAAGAGATCCGCAGATCATCGGTTGTCCGAATTTGTTCCCAAAATCCGATGCTCCGTTTGATGCTTTTACCAGAATTTGTTCCGGTGTTTGATAAAGCCATTTCCGTTCTGGCATAGCTTTCTTTTCCCATTCGCGCCCCTTTTCCGTTCTGGGATATGAGGTCATATATACTGCTGTTCCGGCAATAGGTAAACTCGCTTTCCCACCGCCTAATCGGTCGCGTATTTCTCCGCCTGTTCCGGTTGCAGCTCCGTTAAACGGTTCTACGGTAGTCGGGAAATTGTGTGTTTCCGCTTTTAGGGAAATAACGGTTTTTATATCTTTAATTTCAAAAAAATCGGGCTTGTCTTGTGATGCCGGAGCAAATTGTTCGATTACCGGTCCTTCGTTAAAAGCAACGTTGTCTTTATATGCCGATACTAATTTGTTCGGATTTTCTTCGGATGTTTTTTTTATTAATTTAAATAAAGAGCTTTCTTTTTCTTGTCCGTCGATGATAAAAACTCCATTGAATATTTTATGTCGGCAATGTTCTGAGTTGACTTGGGAAAATCCGAATACTTCGCTATCGGTAAGTTTTCGTCCGATTTTTTCCCCTAAATCGTTCAAATAATTTATTTCATCTTCACTTAGTGCAAGTCCTTCCTGTTTGCTGTATGAAGCGATGTCGTCTATATAGACGATAGGATCAGGTAATTTGTTTATTTCAAAAATAGACTGATTTAGTCCGTTATACATGCGTTGGAGCATCGGATCGTGATCTGCCTTTTCACTTTTTACAGGGAAATATTCTTCGATACGGGTTATTCCTTTTAATCCCATGTTTTGGGTAATTTCCACAGCATTGGTACTCCACGGGGTAATCATTTCTTTACGAGGACCGACGAACCAGCCGTCGATAATTTGTTCGTTTAGTACTTCGGCCTCACTGAAGAGCCAGCTCAGTTTCTCTGTTTCATGGGACGAAAGAGTGTGATCGGTATCGACTGCTATCACATTCCGGGAAGGTGTTTTGAAAAAAAGAACCATTATAGTCTATTTAAATTGTGAATTATTTTGACTGTTATTATTGTTCTTGATAATATTTTTATTCTCTTATCTTTATGTAATAAGACATCTGCACTTTGATTCGAAATATAAAAAAGAGATGTTATCCTTTCTCAGATTTCGTTTGCAAAATTAATCAAAAGCTGCGTTCTTTAAAACAATAAAGCCAAAACAATTGGCGGAAATGTAACATTTATGACTTATATTTGCATTTCAGAAACAGATTAACTGTGTAAATAGGGAAATAGTGGATTTGGTATTATACACAATTATAAGAGGTTTGGCTATCGGTATTTTGGTATCGGCACCCATGGGCCCTATCGGAGTATTATGCATACAACGCACTCTGAATAAGGGGCGGTGGTCGGGCTTTGTTACCGGGCTGGGCGCTTCCATTTCAGATTTAGGTTATGCAGTGTTGACAGGTCTCGGTATGTCTATCGTAATAGATTTTATAGAAACGAATGAATATTTGATCCAGATATTGGGAAGCCTTGTGTTGGCCGGATTCGGGGCTTATTTATATCGTCAAAATCCTGCAAAGAATATTAAGAAACAAAGTGCGAATAAAAATACTTTTACACAAGATTTTGTGACAGCATTCTTTCTTACATTGTCAAATCCGTTGATATTGTTTCTGTTTATAGGATTGTTCGCCCGACTTAATTTCTTTGTTCCCGAATCTACTTTGTACCACTATATTCTCGGCTATATTTCTATTATCATAGGGGCTGTTTCTTGGTGGTTTACAATAACATTTTTTATAAATAAGGTGCGTACTCGTTTCAATTTGCGTAGCTTATGGTTGATTAACCGCTGTATCGGAGGCGTTATTATTATCATGTCTTTAGTAGGTTGTTTTATGGGTATGTCAGGATATTTCAATCATTAATTTTTTTTACTATGAAAAAAGTTTTGTCAGTACCTTTTATTCCGGGCTTAAAAGATCAGCCGTTGGAAAAAGCGTGTGAGTTGCTTGAGGAAAAAGCTGCACGGCAAAGTGTGGAGTGCGTGAATTGGCCCGAACAATTTCCGTATAAGCCGATCACTATATTCGATATAGCCCGAAGCGAAACGGCTCTTTACATCAAGTATTTTGTTAGGGGAAATTGTCTGTTGGCATTGAATAGCGAAGATAATTCTCCGGTATGGCAGGATAGCTGTGTAGAGTTTTTTGTGCAAGTTCCGGGTGAAACCGAATATTATAATTTTGAATTCAACTGCATCGGTACGGCATTGGCGTCGAAGCGTCAAAGTCGGGAAATATGCACCCATTTTTCTCCGGAAAAGATGGCATGTATAGAGCGTTATGCTTCAGCCGGACATAAACCGTTTCAGGAGATGCAAGGAATATTTGCATGGGAACTGCTTGTTTCCATCCCTTTCGATTTGATAGGGGTTAACCCTGAATCGTTACCCGAAAAGTTATATGCCAATTTCTATAAATGTGCAGACAATTCGAGTTTACCTCATTATTTGAGTTGGAGTCCTATTGAGACGGAAAATCCCGATTTTCACAGACCCGAATTTTTTGGAGAGATATACTTTAGATGACAAAACAGCGAGGTGTTTCAATACCTCGCTGTTTTGTCTTTTTTGAGCCTTCTTTCTATCTCTTACAGATTGTTGCAAAATCGCAGTATTCGCATATTTGAGTATTTTCAGTTTGTTTAAAGGGTATTTCGGGATTAAAGATTTCTTGGATGCATTTATTGAATGTATCTGTAAATTCCTGAATATAAGGGGAAAAGTCATATATAGTTTGTTCTATTCTTTTTTTCTCCGTTTTTATTTCATGGATGATAGACCAGTCGAATTGTATTTTGAATAGATCTCTGAGGTGGTAGATGCCGGGACAGAGAGATTTTGGGTGATTTATTTGGGAATATATCATAGCATACATGAATACTTGCATGATAGCCTTGGGACGATCTCTTTTTTGTGGGTCGAATAGGTCGTACATGGTTTTGAAGGTTGTTTCTCCTTTTCCTGTTTTATAATCTATGATTCTTGTAATGCCGTCTTTTTCATCGATTCGGTCGATAGATCCTTTTAAGCGGATTTGGCGTGTTCCGTCGAATGTATGAGTAGTGTCGATAGGAAATTCGGAATGGAGATATATGAATGGAGTATGCTTTCTGTCCGTTATTAAAGTTTGTTTGACATATTTGCGGATAATCTCTCCCGTCAGATAATTTTGCCCGGTTAAGGGGCGTATTCGAGAAGTTTGAAAATAATGTTTGGCAAACATGGCTTCTATTAAGTTTGTTAATAGCGTGTCGTCTTTTTGAATCTTTTCAAGTAAGTCTCCTGTAACGAGTTTTCCCTGCATCCGTTGGTAAATATTCTCCATTACTCCATGATAGATGCTTCCGAATGTACTGGCCTCGATGCTTTCTGCTACTTCGTCTTCTGGAGATACCTTTTCGACATAACCTAAATAAAATTTTAAAGGGCAATCGATATAGGTATTGATGGCGCTTGCCGACAAAGCCCGGTCTCCTCCGGACAGGAATCGGTTTAGCTGTTTTTGAACAAATTCGTTTTTGGGTATTTGAATAATCTGATTTTCTTTAACCGTAATATCGTAACTCACGACCTTCTCTTGGATAGGTACTTGATAATGATATTTCAGTTGATAGATATATCGGCTCATTTCTCCGGTTTGCAATCCTTCAGTACGGGTGTCATATAATAAATAAAGTCTTTTTGCCCGATATATCATCCTGTAAAAATAATAGGCATAGATGCTGTCTTGATGTTCTATGGTCGAAAGTCCGAATCCCTTACGTAAATTATGGGGAATAAATGTATTGGCGACTTTTGTCATCGGAAATGTTCCTTCATTCATAGACAGGATGACCAAGTTCTCGAAGTCGAGAGCTCTGGTTTCCAGAACTCCCATTATCTGTAAACCGGAAAGAGGTTCACCTCTGAAAGGAATAGAGATACTTCCTGCCATTTTACCGAGTAGTCGGAAAAATGTAGAGACGTTCATTTGTATGCTTTCGTCTTTAATAACGTCTTTCAGCCTTTTTACTGTTATATAATAGTGGAATAAAAACTCTTTTTCTATTTCGGAAAATTGTACGGTATGTTCTTCCTCTTCGGAGTCATTATGATCATTTTGCAGACCCTGCTGTAAATATTCCAAAATGTTGATCAGATAGTCGGCAGCTTGATTCGCTGTTTCTAAGCTTACGAAAAGCAGCTTCAGTAATTCTGTTCTTCCTAATTCCGAAACCGGAATAAATACTTTATTATATTGTTTTATCTCTTTTGATAATAGATTTATTTCATTTTCTCCGGAAAATAGTATATATCGATGACTGAGGATAGAAAGAACTTTTCGATGATAGAATTGGACCTCACCTTGTATCATGCGGTAATGCTTCTGCAAATCGAATATAGATTCCATAAGGCCTGCAACAGGAGTATTAGATAAAGTATATCCCATGGTCACGTTGATCGGGTCGATCGTTTCCGGTATGGAATATAACATCGGGAGTAATAAATGCTCGTCAGGCAAGACGATTGCCGTATTGATTGCTTTTGACGGATCAGGGATAGCTCCGGATGAAATCAATCCGTTCAGGATTTCTTGTGTTTGTTTAGCTTGCCCTACGGCAGACGGAATACCGATCAATTCTATTTCAGGCCAAGTTTCTTTTCCTTTGTCGTTTGCTAATAATAATTTCGAAGGAAAGGCCTTACGATTGCGGGAAAGAAAAAATGTAGCCTTATTATATTCATCTTGGAGGGTCGGAGCGTTATAGTCCCAATAAAAATCGGCGATATCTAATTCTTTTAGTCGATGCATTAGCATTTCTTCAGAAGTACTTAAAACATTTAAGCCGATAAAAACTACCTGGTTGTAAGGAATGTGCAATTCCTCCCGCTGTTTTGCTTTCTCCGCTACTTCTCGGAATATCATACCTTCGTATGCGATTCCTTTGGTTTTTAGCTCGTCTCGAAGAGCCTTATAAAGAGGATACAGAATTTTCCATAAGGCAACGAACTGCATTTTTTTTTCGCTTTCCATTGCAGGTATAAAATGATCCCAAAATCTGCGGATAAACTCTATTTGAGTCTCTGTCAATATATCTGAAAATCTGTTCTCTATCTCTTTCAAATCTTGAATATTAGTGAATAAATCTTTTGCGTTCACTACATATTTATCTACATCGTCGAAATCATTGAGAAGCATTTCTCCCCAAAAAACAAAATTATCGAAACTTTCATCGGAGTTGCTTAAAGTTATATAATGGCGATAAAGAACAAAAAGCATCTGAATTTTATCTGCCGGTTGATAAGGTGTCAAACGGATGAACAGATCGTTAATGGTCATTATCGGAGGAGAGAATAAAGGATGTCCGGCTACTTCGGCAAGGTATTTTTGAAAAAATATTCCGGCACGGCGATTAGGAAATACAAATGCGATATTCTGTATCTCTTTACCGTATTTTTTGTAAAAAGTCTGGGCTATAAGATATAAAAACGGTTTCATATATGACGATGTAAAATAAATTCTTACAAGTTTACGGAATTTCTGCGGAATAATCGGTAAATCATAAAGAATAACTTCGGTTATATTTAAAAGACTATCTGAATTTTACACAAACATTTTTGAACGATTAAGATAAATTTGTTAGCTTTATCCGTTCAAAAAGTAATCGTTAGAGAGATTGTTATGAGAAAGAAAATTTCATTATTAACTTTGATTGTTGTTATGATAGCATTTGTTTCTTGCAAACAGGCAAGTAAAAATGGCAATGACAATCAACAAGAAAATTTGACAGCAATGAAAGACTCAGTTAAAACTGTTCCTGTAACCGATGCCGTTGTGATCGTGCTTCTTGCACATCCCGACATTAATAAAAGTCACATGAATGCCATGCTTTCTCAGGCTGCAGCCGAAGTAGAGGGTGTGCAAGTAATCAATATTTATGACTATCCTGTTGCTCCTGATGTGTACCGTGATGTAGTAAAGCAGGCAAAAGGTATTGTTTATGAGTTCCCGTTTTATTGGATGAGTGCGCCCCATTTGTTGAAACAGTGGACAGATGAAGTATTCATGGCATTTACACAAGAAGGGTTGATAGAAGGCAAAGAGTTCATGGTTGTTACCACAACTGGATCTGAAGAGGCTGCTTATCAGCACGATGGACGCAATAAATATACGATGTCCGAGTATTTGCGTCCTTATGAAGGTCAGGCTAATCACTCGAAAATGATTTGGAATGATCCGCTTGTCGTTTATGGTAATCCGCAAAACGCTACTGTCGCAGAAGAAAATTTACAGAAAGGTAAAGAGGAATATAAGGCTCGTCTGAAAGCAATGGTAGAAAGAGTTAACATCAAATAATATGCACAATAATGACTATTGAGGATTTGCGAGACTATTGTTTGTCACTGCCGGGGGTAACGGAGAAAATGCCTTGGATAGGTCATAAAGTTTATAGCGGCGGTTTATGTTTTTATATATGTGGAAAATGGTTCTGTTTTTGTGATGTAGATAATTTTGATTTTATCAATATCAAGTTGCCTCCGGCAATGGGAGAGGAGCTTCGGTCTGAATATGATGCTGTTCGACCGGGTTGGCATATGAATAAGAAATACTGGAATAGTATTTATCCGGGCAGAGACTTGTCTGATGTCCGGATTAAAGAATTGATCCGGATTTCTTATGATACGGTAGTTGCCGCATTACCGCTCAAAGACAGAACCGGATTGATGTCACAGGGAGCAACTGGCCTAAAATCGATATAAGTTCTTAATATCGAAATATTTTGTAGAAGTATCGACTATTGTAGTCGGTACTTTTGCTGTTTTTAAGGATTAGCCTGTTGTTCGATATTGTTGAATTTCTTTGTGTAAGTTACCGTATTAAGATTTGAACGCTCATTTTATAGAGATATGCTTATAAAGATTCGATGATTTAAAATTCGTTGTAGTGGACGTTTTTTTTTACATTTGCACTTTCATAAAGTAATTATAACCAGTTATGATTTCAATAGAAGGGTTATCGGTGGAATTTGGCGGAAATCCGCTTTTTGATGATATAACCTATGTAATAAATAAAAAAGATCGAATAGCTCTGGTCGGGAAGAACGGTGCAGGAAAATCTACCATGTTGAAAATTATCGCCGGATTGCAACAGCCAACATCGGGGACGGTGAATATTCCTAAAGATATGACGATCGGATATTTGCCCCAGCAGATGCAAATATCCGATTCGCGTACGGTAATGAAAGAGGCAGAACAAGCCTTTGCTCATATATTTGAACTTCAGTCTCGTATCGACCGTATGAACCGGGAATTGTCGAATCGAACCGATTATGATAGTCAGGATTATCATGATTTGATAGAGCGGGTTACAGATGCGAATGAGCAGTTAACGATGATCGGTGCTGCAAATTATCAGGCGGAAATAGAGAAAACATTAATGGGATTGGGATTCGTCAGAGAAGATTTCGATCGCCCGACATCTGAATTCAGCGGAGGATGGCGCATGCGTATCGAATTGGCGAAATTGCTTTTGCAGCGTCCGGATGTGCTGTTGCTTGATGAACCCACCAATCATTTGGATATAGAATCGATTCAGTGGTTGGAAAATTTTTTGGCGACAAGAGCGAATGCCGTAGTGCTGGTCTCTCACGACCGAGCATTTATAGATGCGGTGACAACTCGCACCATAGAAATTTCATTAGGTCGCATCTATGATTATAAAGTAAATTATTCCAAATATGTTCAGTTACGAGCCGAACGTTTAGAACAGCAGCAACGGGCTTTTGAAAATCAGCAGAAGCAAATACAAGATACAGAAGCTTTTATCGAACGTTTCAGGTATAAAGCGACAAAGGCCGTTCAAGTGCAATCTCGTATTAAACAGTTGGAAAAAATAGATCGAATCGAGGTTGATGAAGTTGATACCTCTCGTCTTAATTTAAAGTTCCCTCCAGCACCTCGTTCCGGAGACTTTCCGGTTATAGCGCAAGGAGTAGGTAAGACCTATGGCAATCATGTTGTGTTTGCGAATGCTGATTTTACGATCCGGAGGGGTGAAAAAGTGGCTTTTGTCGGAAAAAACGGGGAAGGAAAATCGACATTGGTAAAGTGCATAATGGGAGAGATCGACTATGACGGAACATTGAAAATCGGTCATAATGTCAAAATCGGGTATTTTGCACAAAATCAAGCACAGTTGTTAGATGAAAATCTGACGGTTTTCGATACGATAGATCGTGTGGCCGTAGGGGATATACGTACCAAAATACGGGATATTTTAGGAGCTTTTATGTTTGGGGGCGAAGCGTCCGATAAAAAAGTAAAAGTCTTGTCGGGAGGGGAAAAGACTCGGCTGGCCATGATCCGGCTTTTGCTTGAACCGGTGAATCTTCTGATTCTTGATGAGCCTACCAATCATTTAGATATGAAGACCAAGGACATTTTGAAACAGGCGATAAAAGATTTTAACGGCACAGTAATTGTAGTCTCTCATGACAGGGAATTTTTAGACGGTTTAGTTGATAAGGTCTATGAGTTCGGGAATAAGAGAATAAAGGAGCATCTGGGTGGCATTTACGATTTTCTGCAACGGAAAAAAATGGAAACACTACAGGACTTGGAGCGTAATAATAACGTTGGTTCGAAATCTGTCTCTAATAATTCCGGAGATAAGGAAATTTCGGAGACGAAGTTGTCGTATGAAGAACGGAAAGAATTGCAACGCCAGATAAAAAGATTGGAAAAAGCCATTGCGGATAATGAAAAACGAGTTGAACAGATAGAGGCGGAAATACAATCTGTTGAAGAGCAATTGGCTTCTCCTGAGGGGGCTTCTGATACACAGCTTTATGAGAAACATGGAGCATTGAAAAAGGCTCTGGATGAAGTTATGGAGAATTGGACAGAACACAGTGAGCAACTTGAAAATTTGCGATTACAAGATTTATAAACGTAATAATTAAATAATAATGAAACAATTATTGATTTTACCTTTGGTTGCCGGGGTCTTGGTTACCGGTTGTGCTCCTAAGCCCGGAGCGGAGAAAAATTTGGCTATTGATCCGTCTAATATGGATACGACAGTGGCTTGTGGAGAAGACTTTTATGAGTATGCTTGTGGAGGATGGATTAAAAAAAATCCGTTGAAACCTGAATATGCGCGTTATGGTTCATTTGATGTTTTGGCCGAAAACAATCAAAAACAGATGCGTGAGCTGATAGATGAGTTGGAGAAAGCTGAAAACGAACCGGGATCGGTTGCTCAAAAAGTCGGTGATTTATATAAAATGGGGTTAGACAGCGTTCGTCTTAATAAAGAAGGCGTTTCTCCTATTTCGGAGGCTTTGAAAAATATAGCTTCTTTGGATGATAAAGTTGCTTTTGCATCTCTCGTTGCTCAAATGCATAAAGAAGGATCATCTCCTTTCTTTCAATTATATGTAGGTGCTGATGAAAAAAACAGTTCGATGAACATTGTTAATTTATATCAGGGCGGCATGAGTATGGGAGACCGGGATTATTATTTGTCCGAAGACAGCGCTAACGTAAAAATTCGGGATGCATATAAAAAATATATAAATAAGATGTTTACGTTGGCTGGTTATTCTGCAGAGAAAGCTGTTGCTGCCGAAAAGAATGTTATGAATATAGAAACGGCATTGGCTAAGGTTGCATTTTCTCGTGAAGAAACCCGGAATCCGTTGAAAAATTATAATAAAATGGCGATGACGGATTTTCTAAAGCAAATGAACGGTTTTGATTGGAAATCTTATTTTTCTGCTTTGGGTTTGGACTCTTTAAACGAAATCAACCCTAATCAGTTACCTTTTATAAAAGGTATGGATGCTTTAGTTGGAGGTTTGACCTCTGAAGAAATCCGGGATTATTTGATTTTTAAGCAAATAAATACGGCTTCGTCTTATTTGAGTGATGATTTTGTTCAGGCGCGTTTTGATTTTTACGGTAAGGTTCTTTCCGGGCAACAAGAATTAAAACCTCGTTGGAAGCGTTCGTTGAGTGTAACGGACGGAGCTTTGGGCGAAGCGTTGGGTGAGATGTATGTCGCAAAATATTTTCCGCCTGAAGCAAAAGAACGGATGCTTAAATTGGTAGAAAATTTACGAATTTCGTTAGGTGAACATATCGATAGTTTGGAATGGATGAGCGCAGAGACTAAGGCTAAGGCAAAAGAAAAACTTGCTGCTTTTTATGTAAAGATCGGTTATCCCGATAAATGGCGTGATTATTCCGGATTAACGATCGATCCGAAAAAATCATATTGGGATAATGTCCGAGAAGCTGCTATATTCGAGTCTGATTATATGTTGAGCGATGTAAATAAACCGGTCGATAAAACCCGTTGGTTGATGAGTCCGCAGACAGTAAACGCTTATTATAACCCGACTACGAACGAAATCTGTTTCCCGGCCGGTATCTTGCAGCCGCCGTTCTTTTATATGGATGCCGATGATGCTGTAAATTATGGAGGTATAGGCGTTGTAATCGGGCATGAAATGACTCATGGGTTTGATGATCAGGGTCGTCAATATGATAAAGATGGAAATCTGAAAGATTGGTGGACGGCAGAAGATGCGAAGCAGTTCAATTTGAGAGCGGACAAATTGGCTGATCAATACAGCAGTATTATTGTCCTGGATACAGTACATGCAAACGGACGTTTCACATTAGGTGAGAATATTGCTGATCATGGAGGATTGCGGGTCTCTTATACTGCATTTAAAAATGCGACGAAGGGACAGGATTTGAAACCGATCGACGGATTTACTCCCGACCAACGTTTTTATTTGGCTTATGCAGGATTATGGGCGCAGAATATTCGGGATGAGGAGATATTGCGATTGACTAAGATCGATCCTCATTCTTTAGGCAAATGGCGTGTAAATGCTGCATTACGTAATTTGGAAAGCTTTTTTCAGGCTTTTGGAATTACGGAAAAAGATCCGATGTATATGAAACCTGAAGATAGAGTAACAATTTGGTAAGTAATTTTATTTATATGAATCAAGCCGGGATTTTGCCAAGATTCCGGCTTTTTAATTACAAAAAATACTCCGGTAAAAATATTATAATTATTACCGGAGTTTCCTGTTTAT
>NZ_CEWDCG010000029.1:0-20518 GCF_982436375.1 Coprobacter sp.
TAAAAAACTCGATAAAACGATTTTCAGTAATTTATTTCGGAAAAATTTCGTATATTCTTTCATTCAAATTAAAGTTTTTCTTATTTTTGCCAATAATTATTTCATATTATTGCAAATTGCATCACAAAAACATACAATATAATAGTAAGTTATGAAAAACAACAAGACCGTAGGTTACAAAATACAAACGATTCGGGAAAATAAGAATATGAGCCGTAAAGAGGTAGCCGAACAAGCCGGATTAAGCGAAGAGCAGGTTACACGAATAGAAGAAGATATCGATTTACCGGCACTTGCCCCGCTATTAAAAATAGCTCGAGCTATGGGGGTACGGTTAGGAACATTCCTTGATGATCAGGAAGAGCTCGGACCTGTTATATGTCGGAATATGCAAAAGGAAAAAAGTATTAGTTTCTCTACAAATACTCCGAATGCATCCAGACACATGGAATATTATTCTTTGTCAAAATCGAAATCGAACCGCCACATGGAGCCTTTTTTTATAAACATAGCTCCAGCCCCGGCAAACGAATATGAAATGTCCTCACATGAAGGAGAAGAATTTATTATAGTCGCAAACGGAGAAATTGAAATCAATTACGGTAACGAAACATATGTCCTGAAAAAAGGTGATAGCATTTATTACGACTCTATCGTGCCTCATCACGTACATGCCTATAACAACCAAACAGCCACTATTCTCGCTGTAGTTTATGTTCCTGCCTAAAAACCGCTAAAATTCCAGACTATGCAATTATTTGAAAAAACATTAGGAGATTTTCTCGAATATTGGGCAGAAAAAACACCTGATAAAGAATTTATCGTTTACTCGGACCGAGACTTGCGTTTTACTTACTCAGAATTCAACAAACGTGTAAATAATCTTGCCAAAGGGATGATGGCCATAGGAGTCGAAAAAGACTCTAAAGTCGGTATTTGGGCAACGAACGTACCCGATTGGCTCACATTTCTGTTTGCATCTGCCAAAATCGGAGCAATTCTGGTTACTGTAAATACAAACTACAAACAACATGAGCTGGAATATCTGGTAGAAAATGCCGATATTCACACATTATGCATATCCAACGGTACATTCGACAGCGATTACGTCGACATGACCTACACAATGCTCCCCGAATTGAAAACCTCACAACGAGGACATTTGAAAAGTAATAAGTTTCCCTATATGCGCAATGTCGTTTATATCGGACAGGAAAAACATCGGGGCATGTACAATACAGCAGAACTTCTTTTATTGGGAAATACCATAACTGATGAAAAGTTAGAAACCCAAAAACAGAAATTCAACTGTTATGATGTAGTGAATATGCAATATACTTCGGGGACTACAGGCTTCCCAAAAGGAGTAATGCTTACTCACCACAATATCACGAACAACGGATATTGTATAGGACAATGCATGAAATTTACAGAGAACGATCGAGTATGTCTTCCCGTTCCCCTTTTCCATTGTTTCGGTATCGTACTCGGCATCATGGCTATCATCACCAATGGAGGATGTGCCGTAATGCTTGAACGATTCGATCCGCTTGTCGTACTGGCTTCGGTTCATAAAGAACGGTGCACTGCACTATACGGCGTCCCGACCATGTTTATTGCCGAATTGAATCACCCGATGTTCAGCATGTTCGACCTTTCATCTCTGCGCACGGGAATTATGGCAGGATCTCTGTGTCCCGAATGGCTTATGCGGGAAGTAATGGACAAAATGTACATGAAAGAAATCACAAGTGTTTACGGACTGACAGAAACATCGCCGGGCATGACTCAAAGTAAAGTCGATGATCCGGTCGAAGTCAGAGCATCGACAGTAGGAAGCGATCTTCCCGGAGTAGAAGTGCGCGTAATAGATCCGGAAACTCTCGAAGAATGTCCGGTAGGTGTGCAGGGTGAAATGTGTTGCCGAGGATACAATATCATGAAAGGATATTACAAAATGCCGGAGGCCACAGCCGCCATTATCGATAAAAACGGCTTTTTGCATTCCGGGGATCTGGGAATAAAAACTCCTGAAGGCAACTACAAAATTACCGGACGTATCAAAGACATGATTATTCGAGGCGGAGAGAATATATATCCACGCGAAATTGAAGAATTCTTGTATCAGATCCCGCAAATTAAAGACGTACAAGTTGCTGCCGTGCCCTCAAAGAAATACGGAGAAGAAGTCGGAGCATTCATTATACTGAAAGAGGGCGAAAGTCTGCATGACTGCGATGTAAAAGACTTCTGTAAAGGGAAAATTTCACGACATAAAATACCTAAATATATTTTCTTTATAGACCAATTCCCATTAACCGGTAGCGGAAAAATACAAAAATATAAACTAAAAGATTTGGGACTCGAACTATTAAAGAAACAAGGTATTACACCCGCCTGAAAAAGCTTTTCCATCTACCTATAATTTGATGATATCCTTTTGTCTGCCTATCCGCACCGGAAAACAGACAAAAGGATTTTTTTCAGGTCTGATAGAAATAGCTTGTTAAATTTACCCACATCAACTTCGAGAATCTCTTTACCAGAAATTTAGATAGCAAAACTCTTAATCCAAACTATAACGTAACAGAGATTCCTGAACCTGCATATTTACCTTGAGGACAGCTGACAGTAAAACGAGTACGATTTTCTTCCGGGATATAAACTCCGCCTGAATATTCTCCGGAAATTTCAAAAACTATCGTTTTTAATTGCTGCGTAGGATCGGACATCGTTATTTTCCAACCATCTTTATAAGGCCGGAGTATAAATAACGCCGGAGTTACTGCTATAAAATCGCAATAAGCATCGAGATGAAGCAAACCAGGTTTATAAAATATAGCTGATATGAGATTATTGTTTTTTTGTTTTACCGCTTGGCACTCTTCTGTCCGGCTTAAAATATCCACTGACGAAAAAGCCTTCCGACTACTTTTATCAGAAGGTGTTACCATATAAGCATAACATCCCTGATGATTATCTAAAACACAAGTAAATATTTTTGCAGACTGTTCGGACATGTCGTAAAATACAGCTATTTCATGCCAACTACCAAAACTCTTTTTTACAAAAATACGTCCTTTTTGTCCCGGAAGAATACAATAATCCCAACCACCATGACTAACCCGACAGCTACTTTCTGGAGGCAACTCAAAAATATCATCTTTCAGAACAGATGTTTTCCCTTCAAAGTTTATGGTACAATTACCGGCATAATACGTTTGGTTTATCGTTGTCTGTAAAGAATCGCCCTTAGAACTTCTTAAATCATTTCCCAAACATACAAGCAAATCTCCGAACAAAAAATACCCCTTTTTCCCGGTTATCCCGTCACGATCGAGAGAAAAAGCGGCAATACCGTTTTCTCCATCAGCTATCACTCCTGAAAAAGCATTTCCGTTACGATAACCTTCCCATCCCAATAAAGGCAAATCTCTATAATTTGCAGGAGCAGTAATACCCGGAAGGCAATGCCAGTCCCACACCGGAAAAATATTCTCATATTCTTTTCCGTCTCGCATTAAAGCCATCACACCGTCCCCTAAATAATATCCCTTCAAATTCTCTTTATTACCTGTCTCCGTAGCGATAACACGAGGAGATGAAAATCTCACGGATATATAAGCTTTTGAGGTTTTACTAACCAGCATGTCAGACCGATAAAAAGCATAAGTCCCGATAGAGTCACTATTTCGTACTTCAGTAAGAATAGATCTGCACGATTCTTTATATCGACAAGCCCTCATTCGATCGACATGAGAAATATCGTACAAAGCCTGTACTAATGCCAAGGCCTTTCCTCTTTGAACATTTTTAAACAGTTGGCGACCACAAGCACTAAAATCCATTCTACCGTTCCATACAACACCATTTAAACCTTTTAACAAGTAATCCCCCAATATCCCAATCTGTTTCTCTGCAAAAGAAAATTTTGTATCTCGAAAAATACAAGCCCAATATGTCATATTCAAGGCATAAGCAAGACCATAGTTCCCAAACTGAAGCTGAGGACCGTGCAAATGATATGAATAATCAGGTTGTATTCCTTCCCCCATCGTCAAATATATCTCCGAAACAATTACATTACGGGCCGACTCCAATTCATCTTTATTTTTCTCGAATAACGCTTTATAGATAACATTTCCTGCTAACCACACTTTATTTTGTCCGGTCTTGCCTATACGAGAACGGCTCAACTGTTCAAGTGCTTTACTTCTTAAATCCTCGGGTAAATGATCTTCCATCATCAACAATGCTGGTCCGAGTATTTTATTAATTCCGATATCGGTAAACCACCAATTTGTAGAACAATTGTCGTAATTACACCAATAGTTCAATCCCGATAAAAACACTTTTAGCACCTTATCATGACGATATAAACCTGATTTTACAGCACAATAGCTTTTTGCTAAATGGAAAAGACGAATTACATGAAAAGACGGTAGCCAAAGACTTGCACTTCGATCTTCATAATTTATATCCGGCCAACTTCCATCCGGCAACTGCGAAACGACCCAATGCTCTATCGTATCACAAGGTAAGAGAATGTTCAAGTATAATTCTTTAACAGATTGATCAATATACGAACCGTTATCTGTCAACTGAATAATCTCAGATACTATTTTTTCATCTTCATATAATGAATTCGTATGCCATTCTATTAAATTCTTCTTACAAATTTGTATATCTTCAGCATACACCATATTGAAGAGAAAGAAAAAAAAATAAACAATATTTTATACGGGGAACCTCCCATTTATATCAATTTTCAAAAATTCTCATAATACAATTTTATAAACTCTATTTTTATGTCTGATTACCGGATATTCTGTCCTTCCTCTTTTAAGCGTTTCCGCAATAAAGTTACATCAACTTCATGCACATCCGGTTTTTCGGAACGAACAGCCAAAGCCCCAGCCAATCCGGCAGCTTCACCAGTCACCAAGCAAGCCGGCATAACCCGCAAACTGCCAAAAGCATATTCATCTGTAGATATACAACGGCCTGCTACCAAAACATTTTTCAATTTCTTAGGAGTAAGGCAACGATACGGAATACCGTGAGATTCCCCTTTGGAATAACGAGGATAACGTTTTTTCTTATTCTTTTTATGGACATCGATATAATAGCAATTCCGTCCTATTTCGTCATCAAAAGATCTCCGTGCCAGCCAATCATCTATTGTGAATAAATAATCGCCCAGAAGCTATCAAAACACATATTTTTTTCAAAACAAGTATTTGCATATATGTATATCTTAGAACCGGCTCAGACCTATCCCAAAGCTTTCAAATATCAGATGAGACAAGAATAAGCCAGTAGTTTTATAATAAAAAATTAACACCTACACTTTTTCATTTACAGAAATGTTATCAATATAAAAAACAAATTTCGCACGACTGAAATCTTGTCCCCCATCGACAGCAATTCTCAATTCAAAAGGCTCATCAAAATTTAAACTATGAGTTTTCTTATCCGAAACGATTTTTCCTGATCCCAAATCCACTTCTACGGTGTATAAATGCCAATCATTATCGCCCGTTATATTGACATTTTCACCACGACCGGCAATCGATTTATTTCCTTTACCTTCTGCAAAACCGACAAAAGAGACATTCAGTATTACAGGTTTAGCTGACCGAGCATAAAACGACACCTTTATTTTTTTTCGACTTAATTGAAGACCTTTCTGAGCTACAAAATTTTTATAACGAGTATCGATCCTATCATTACAAACAAATCGTAGAGATTTATCTCCTTCATACGCAACATTTACAACAGGCATTATCGATGAATTCGGCAAATTATTTTTATACCATTCTCCATTCTCAACCCCTCCACGTTTGGTTTTTACCGTACCTTCTTCAAATCCGGCATTCATCAACTTATTCTCCTGTGCCCAAAAAGATGATAATCCCCCTAACAAAACAGCAATCAATAATAATTTATTTCTCATCACTTTTAGATTTTAATCTATAAGACTCCTTCCTAACGTATAACTCGATACACTTTATTCCCATTCACCTGCACCAAATACACCCCCTGTGGCAAATCAAATACCGAAGAAGAACCATCAACATATGCCGATTTTACCAGACTTCCTGTTGCTGTATAAAAAGAGACTTTCCCTTCAATACCGTTCACGACAATTCCCGAAGAACTACCATATATTTCACCAGCACAATTGTCGCTATAAGATTTTATACCGGAAGTATTTCCTGCAACAATACTCACATTATCCAATGCAACATAAGCATTTTTACCCGTCATATCTTGTGGACCGGCAATACCTATACGAAAGGTAAAAGGCTGAGTAAAATCCCATTCCGTTTCTTCTAAAACATCAGTTACAGTTCCGGCCATAACTTTACCGGAAGAGTAATCTAAAACTTTTGTGTATTTTCGCCATACATCATCAGCCGGAATAGTAAACACGCCATTTCCTAAATCAACTTTATTCGCACCTGCGGCATTTTTCCCTACCAATGCAAGATAAATATCCATTTCTGCATTTTTTCCCTTTGCCCAGAAAGTAAGTGTATAGACCTGTTTCTCTACTGCAGCAGCTATTTCATCTCTTCTATAATAAGTTTTGGCAGTAGTCAAAATATTTGAATTTCCATGAAACCTCATAGTCTTACTTCCCCCATCTTCCAACGGCAAATCAGGACTATGATCTACTATTGCGGCATCACCTCTAACCATTTGAGAAGCGACTATCCAGCCATCCGAGTTTTCAAAATCTCCATTCGTAATTAAATTTTGGGCTTTAGAAATAACTCCAGCTAATAAAAAAAACGAAAGAAGCAGTAATCTGTTTTTCATAATCTAAAATATTTAAAGGTTAATATTATTTATCGGTCTATTCCGACAATACAAATATCAAGTACGAAAAACAGGAATTGGTTTACAGATATTTATAAGATGTATAAAAACGGAGTTATACCATTTTTTAAACATTTTATGGACAAATACCGCACATAAACAGATGTTATTTATCGGCTTTTCTCTTTTCCTTTATAAACTCGCTCGGAGTCATACCAAAGCGTTTTTTAAAACAAGTACCGAAATAACGAGATTCGGTAAAGCCTACTCGATCCGATATTTCACTTATATTCAAATCCGTATCGGTCAAAAGCTGTACAGCTCGTTTCAACTTTATTTCTAAAATAAACGTTTTCACAGAATGTCCGGTCAACAGTTTTATTTTTTTGTACAACAACGAACGGCTCATTGCCATATCTAAAACAAAATTTTCCACATCATATGACGGGTCATCCATATTTTTCTCTATCAACGCTAATGCTCTTTGCAAAAAAATACTATCCGCAGATTCCACCGAAACGGGAGTCGGCACAGGTACCAATGTTTTTCCTGAAATCATTCGTTGAGTTTCAAGAGTTCGAATCAAATTCTGTATCTGCCGAATCAATAACGCTGAATCGAATGGCTTTTCTATATATAAGTCCGCCCCAGAGTCCATACCCTTCCATTTGTCTTTTTCAGATAAACGTGAGGATAAAATAATGATCGGTATATTTGATGTTGTAGGATTGGATTTCAATTGCCTACATAGTTCAAAACCATCGATTATAGGAATCATGATCTCTGTAAGTATCACAGAAATCCTCTCCCGCAAAGCTATCTCTAAAGCTCCTTTCCCGTCTTTCGCTGCAATAACCGAAAACTTCGAAGACAAAATATCCGTCAAATAACTCCTTAATACGGCATCCCTTTCGACAATTAATATCGAATATTTTTTCTTTTCTATCGTTTCCGATTCCTCCTTGTTTATTTGGGGACATAACCCGGACAATAAATGAGCCGTATAAGAAAAAGGATAAGAAGATAAATCGAAGTCTTCTGAATTTACGGACGACATTTGAGCGGACTCTACAGGAAAAACAATATTGAATTCAAGCTTTCTCTCCACATAAGTATAAAATATATTCCCCTGCAATAATGCCAGTAATTCTTTAACCAAAGACAAACCTAAACGAGATTCGGCATTTATCCCCGAAATAGTATTTCCTGCTTCTGAATAGAACCTATAAAACAAAGCGTTTGCTTCATCTAAAGATAACAATACTCCATTTCCTGAAATTCTTAAAGATATTTTTCTCTTGCTATCTAACGTAGAATAACCGCTTTGCTCCAAATGCCTGATATCAGGCTCTTCCAAAGAAAAAGTCAAATCATTTCCGGAAGGGAGATAACGAACCAAATTAATAAATAAATTACCTATTATCTTTTCCCATATAAGCGGATCAAACAAAAAAGTTGCAGAAGCAAAAGCAGACTTAAATATTATAGAAATATTATATCCTGTCGCTACATTCTCATAATTAGAACACAGTTTTCGAAAAAAAGTGACAGAATCCCCCTTAAAACAGTTAATAATTAAAGAATTACCTTCAATCGTTTGTATATCCAACAACTGATCAAGCAAATTATTTACCCTTACAACCTGGGATTGCATTTGTCCCAACAGCTCTTCAGACTCTTTATTATCCCTCAAACCGGGACGTAAACGTATAATCAAATCATTAACCACACTCAAAGGCGCTCGTAGTTCATGAGATATATTCGTGAAAAAAGAGACTTTTTGCTCAGTTGTTTGTTCTATCCGCATCCGTTGTTCCTGTTCTTTCGACAACTGCAAAAGTAAATACCGGAAACGAGATGAATTGCGCCATAACCAATAAAACAGAAAAACCAAAACTGAGAAATAAGCAACAAATGCATACCAGGTAAACCATACAGGCGGATTCTTTATCACCACTACCGAAGTAACGGCATCATTCCATATCCCATTATTATTTGCTGCTTTCACTTCAAAAACATACCGACCGGTAGATAATCCTGAAAAATAAGCCTTATACTCCCCTGGAGCCAATACCCTCCAATTGTCATCGAAACCTTTCAATCTACATGCAAACTGATTTCTGGACGGATAAAGGTAATTCGACGATGCAAAACTAAAAGCTATATTCGTATCAGAAGCATCCAACACAATTTTGTCGGTTACTGAGATATCTTGTTTTAACGGTGAATTTTTTTCTTTCGGCTCTACCTTAACATTATTAATATATAACCCCGTAAAATATACTGAAGCTTTATTCCGATTTACTTTTATTCGAGAAGGTTCAATCCACAAAAAACCATTTGTATGTCCGAATAACAAATCTCCTAAAGCCGTTTTATATTGGGCATTCGGATAAAAAGATCCGGAGACAAATGCATCAGGCAGATCAAACCGAACAAACTCTTTTGAAGACGTTACATAATGAAACATGCCTTTATCAGTTGTTAACCAAAGGTCATGAAACTCTGCATCTTCTAATATACTATATACAATATCGGCATCAAGTCCGTTTTTTCGATTATAATAAGTCACATTCCCTCGAGGACTGATAACTGTCACCCCATCGCCCCGCGTACCGATCCAAACATCTCCTGTAACAGTCTGACAAATTGTATATACATTATTACCACTTAACCGGCCCTTTTCAGAATACTTATCATAGCGCTTTACGATCTTTTGATTATTAGGATTAATCACGACAATACCTTGCTGTCCCGCTAACCATAATAATCCGTCTCTTGTCTTATATAAACTATAAAATTTCAATTTCTCATCAGGAAACAACGGGCGGGTCGTTCCAAGCCGTATATTGCAAGAAAACACTCCCCTCTCTTTATCTATCACTAAGACAATACTATCATTAAGAACTTCAAAATCATAAACGTCCAAATTTCGGGAAGATTTTGAAGGGTCAGGCAATCGGTAACGAAACGCCTTACCCGTATGTGGATCTATTTCATTCAGCCCTCCCCTATATAACCCGGCATACAGTTTTCCATAAATAGGATGATAGTACAACTTTTTTATTAAATTACTTCCCGGACTATCCGGCCTACTATTATGTTTATAGTAAGTAATACGTCCTGATTCCCTGTCCAACCGATTCAGACCGCCCCCCTCTGTTCCAATCCAAATATTATGATCTTGATCTTCGGCAAAACAACTGACAATATTATAACTTAACGATATTTCGGTCGTCTGGGTGAAAAAACGATAATGAGAATCGGAATAATTAAAATATGCCAGTCCTCCTCCGTATGTGCCAGTCCAAACCCCTCCATCTTCATTAGTATATATAGTCCAAACAGAGTTATAGGGTAACGAATATAACTGATGTGGATCATTCTGTAAAAAAAAGTCATCTCCGCTTTGAAGATCCAGCAAAAAAAGACCGTTTTGTACTCCAATCCACATCACATTCTGACTATCTATATTCATATCCTTCGTATAAACAGAAGTTTTGCCATCATGAGATAAAGGATAATGTTGTACCAATACTCCCGACATATCATATTTAAATAATCCACTATGATCAGATAAAACATAAACAAAATCTCCATATCTCACAATTCTCTGAATCATATCTTTAACAAACAATTGAGAAAAAGGGACAAACCTCTGGGAATCGGTATCAAAGCGGAATATTCCACCGGCAATACCACCTGCCCAAAATTCATTATTAAAAACATACAAGCAACTGCCTTTTTCCCGTTCCATACCAGAAACTTTCATTAGTTCACCAGTTGCAGGATCAAACACGAAAGGTTGCTCATTATATAATAGCCAAATTTTATGATCAGAAGATTCGCATGGGAATGCAACATTTCCTTTAAACAAATTCTTAAAACAAAGCTGGTCAGCAGACATCCGAAACAGACCACCATATCTACTGGATAAATACAAATTACCGCAATAATCAGGGATAATACGATTAAACATCATCCGGTCGGCATTCTCCGGTTTATCCACTTTACGAATAAACGACACAAAAGAATATCCATCAAAACTCATAACATCATCTTCTGTTGTTATCCACATTTTCCCCTGACGGTCTCTCGTTATAGACGTAACAGCTTGATGTGTATTGATAGATACAGGAAACGTATGAAACAAATACCGAGATTTGTCTAAAATAGAATAAGCTTCTCCAAAACCGATAATAAAGAATACACTAAAAATCAAATATACTTGAGAGATTTTCATAGACCTATTATAAGCACATGGTATTAGTCAGCGACTGATGACGAATTCAACTTTCACAAAGATAAAAAAAATTGTAATCCAACAAAATACACAATAATATATTAACCATACCAAAAGAAGTTTTTCCATAATACGATTTTTTCTTTTACATTTACTGAATAAACATTTTACCGACACGATTATGATGACACTTCTATCTTGTGCCAAAACAATGTGTGACACGACCGGAATAAAAGCTCCGGCTCTTACTACTCCGAAATTCGGAAAAGAGGCTTCGGATATTATCCTGCAACTAACCGAATATTCTCCCGATGAGCTAAAGAGGATGTTACATACTACTTCCCGATTGGCTATGGAAAACTATGAACGATACAGACTCTTCCACTCCGAAGAGACACCGACATTGCAGGCTCTGCTTGCATATACGGGAATCGTATTCAAAAATATCAATCCGGGGGACTTTACTCGTGAAGAATTTTTATATGCACAAGAACATTTACGAATCACGTCTTTTTGTTACGGATTATTACGCCCGTTAGATGGCATCAAACCATATCGATTAGAAGGAAATGTCTCATTACCCGAAACCGGAACAGACTCCATGTTCGAATACTGGAAATCCCGACTAACACAACCGCTTTTATCGGAAATAAGAAAAAACGGGAATATTTTGTTCAATCTGGCAAGTAGCGAAATGAAACAATTATTCGATTGGAAAAAAATAGAATCTTCCGTTACCATTATTACTCCGCAATTTAAAGTCTGGAAAAACGGGAAACAGACGACTGTCGTCATTTATACAAAAATGGCTCGCGGTGCTATGACACGTTTCATAATAAAAAATAAAATCGAAAAACCTGAAGACCTGAAAGCTTTTTCATGGGAAGGTTTTTCTTTCAATAAGAATCTTTCAGACAAAACAAATTTTATCTTCACTCAAGAATAACGAATGAAAACAGAAAAAGAAAAAATGTTAGCGGGAGAATTATACACTCCTTACGACTCCGAATTACAACAAATGCACCAACAAGCATTAGCTTTAGTCGAACAATACAATAAAGAAGCTTTTGTCAATTGTCTCGAAGAAAATTTTATATTGCGTAAATTACTGCCTAATACACACCCGACATTACGGATACAACCTCCTTTTATTTGTGATTTCGGATTCTTAATATATGGAGGAGAAAACGGCTTCATCAATTACGGATGCACAATCTTAGACACCGCCCCCATCACTTTAGGGAAAAATATACTGATAGGTCCGAATGTTCAAATTTACGCACCGATTCATCCATACGACTACAAAACACGGGCTACCGGAGTAGAACACGGAGAAGCGATCACGATCGGAGATGATTGCTGGATCGGAGGAGGTGTCGTAATTTGTCCGGGAGTAACAATCGGTAACCGGTGCATTATCGGAGCAGGAAGTGTTGTAGTCAAAGACATTCCCGATGACTCTTTTGCCGCAGGCAACCCTGCAATAGTAAAAAAGCGTCTCGACTTGTAACTCTGTCAATAAGATTAGGATATATACAGTTTATAATTGCAAGAAGAACAAAATATAAGCCATTTGCATTATATTTGCAATAATTATAAGAATATTGTCAATGAAAGAATTTATCCTGACTAAACAAGAATCTGAACGCACGGTCTTAGTTGGTATTATCACCCAAACTCAAAACGAAACAAAAGCAAACGAGTATCTGGACGAGTTAGCGTTCTTGGCAGAAACAGCGGGAGCAGAACCAGTCAAGAAATTTTTACAACGGTTAGAATATCCAAATCCCGTAACATTTGTCGGAGCCGGGAAATTACAGGAAATCAAAGATTATGTTGAAGAAAACGAAATAGGTCTCGTTATTTTCGACGATGATCTTTCTCCGAAGCAATTAAAAAACATAGAAAAAGAACTGCAAGTAAAAATATTAGACCGCACCAGTCTTATCCTCGATATTTTTGCAAAAAGAGCGCAAACCGCCAATGCAAAAAGTCAAGTAGAACTGGCACAGTACCAATATCTTCTTCCCCGATTGACCCGGTTATGGACTCACTTGGAACGACAACGAGGAGGTATCGGAATGCGCGGTCCGGGTGAAACCCAAATTGAAACCGACCGCCGAATCATTTTGGATAAAATTTCCCGGTTGAAAGCAGAACTGAAGCAAATAGACAAGCAAAAAGAAATGCAGCGAAAAAACAGAGGGAAGATGGTGCGTGTCGCACTGGTCGGATACACAAACGTCGGGAAATCTACTCTGATGAACTTACTCAGTAAATCGGAAGTTTTCGCTGAAAACAAGCTTTTTGCGACTTTAGACACGACCGTACGAAAAGTCATTATCGACAATCTGCCTTTTTTGTTGACCGATACAGTAGGTTTTATCCGGAAACTTCCGACTCATTTGGTCGAATCTTTCAAATCTACATTAGACGAAGTGCGGGATGCCGACTTATTAGTACATGTCGTCGATATTTCCCATCCATCTTTCGAAGAACAGATAGAAATAGTGAATCAGACGCTGCACGAAGTTTGCAATTCTTCTGATAAACCGATGATAATCGTATTTAACAAAATCGATGCATTTTCGTATGTAGAAAAAGATCCGGATGACCTATCGCCTAAAACGAAAAAGAATATCTCGTTAGACGAGCTGAAAGAAACTTGGATGGCCAGAATGAATGAAAACTGTATTTTCATATCGGCAAAAGAAAAAAACAATATCGAAGAACTAAAAAAACTATTATACGAACGTGTTAAAGAGATACACGTGACCCGTTTCCCTTATAACGATTTCCTTTTTCAAAAATATGATGAAGAGGAAAACATATAGGCTCTGAAAAAGGAGCAAACTTTAAAATACAACTAATACATCACTACACAATGGGAGCTTACAGAGGATTAACGATTACAGAAATCGAGCAATTAAAACAGCAGAACTGCATGGCAGATGATTGGTCGGCAATATCCGTAACAAAGGACTTTATTCCCGATCATATATGTCATACCCGTTTTTCGGGTCAAATAAAATTAGGTGCTTTCAAAAAAGAGTTCATGTTAGATGGAGGATTGAAAAAACACTCCGGATTGCGCCACGTGACTTTACATAACTGCGAAATCGGAGACGATGTATTAATCGAAAACGTACCTAATTATATCGCCAATTACCGAATCGGGAATGACAGTTTCATCCAAAATGTAAATATTCTGGTAGTTGACGGTAAAAGCAAATTCGGAAACGGAACAGAGGTTTCTGTACTTAACGAAACAGGCGGACGGGAAGTTCCCATTTATGATAAACTATCGGCTCATCTGGCTTATATCATAGCTTTATATCGTCATCGCCCCCTCTTAATAGAGAAGTTAAAAAAAATGATCGACACGTATGCCGAAGATCACGCCTCAGAAACAGGAACTATCGGAGATCATGTAACTATCATAAATACCGGAACAATTAAAAATGTCCGTATCGGAAGTTATTGTACCATCGACGGAACTTCACGACTGGAAAACGGATCTATCAACAGTAACGAACACGATCCCGTCGTGATCGGGCATAATGTAATGGCAGAAGATTTCATTATCAGTTCAGGTGCACATGTCAGCGATGGTGTTGTCATGATGCGTTGTTTTATCGGACAAGCTTGTCATCTTTCTCACCTTTTCTCTGCACACGATTCTTTATTCTTCTGTAATTGTCAAGGAGAAAACGGAGAAGCCTGCGCGATCTTCGCCGGGCCTTATACCGTATCGATGCACAAATCGAGTCTTTTAATCGCCGGCATGTTTTCTTTCTTGAATGCAGGAAGCGGTTCTAACCAAAGTAACCATATGTATAAACTCGGACCTATTCACCAAGGCATCGTAGAAAGAGGGTCTAAAACGACAAGTGATTCTTATGTTCTTTGGCCTGCTAAAATAGGAGCTTTTTCTCTTGTCATGGGTCGGCATGTGCGACATCCGGACACGTCTAAACTTCCTTTTTCTTATCTTATCGAGAAAGGTTCTGAATCATATCTCGTACCGGGAGTAAACCTGAAAAGTGTAGGAACTATTCGGGATGCGCTAAAATGGCCGAAACGAGATAACCGGAAAGACCCGGAACACCTCGACATGGTGAATTTTAATCTACTAAGTCCCTACACGATACAGAAAATGCTGACAGCCATAGACGTTTTGCGCCATTTACAGGAAAGTTCGGGAGAAACATCCGAAGTGTATTCCTATCAAAGCGCTTGTATCAAAAACACATCTTTAGTCAAGGGTATTAACTTATACTCCAAAGCTATCAACAAATTTTTAGGGAACTCTATAATCAAACGTTTAGAAAACATCCGGTTCAAAAGCGATGAAGAAATAAGAGAGCGATTACGTCCCGACAATAACATAGGGACAGGAGATTGGCTGGATCTTTCGGGCTTGATAGCTCCCAAATCGGAAATAGACCGCCTCATCAACCAAATAGAATCAGAAGAAATAAAAACGCTCGAACCGATACAGCAAACATTTATAAGTCTGCATAAACGCTACTATGATTTAGAATGGGCATGGGCATATGAAGTAATGCAATCATGGTATCACCGTCCTATCGACCAAATAACGGCACAAGATATTACGGAAATCGTCAATATATGGAAAGATGCCGTTGTAAGCCTCGACGAGATGTTATATGCCGATGCGAAAAAAGAATTCTCAATGACTGCAAAAACCGGATTCGGAATAGACGGAAACACTCAACAAAAAAATGTCGATTTCGAACAGGTCAGAGGGGCTTTTGAGAATAATCCTTTTGTAAAAACCGTAAACGAACATATTAAAGCAAAAACAGAATTGGGGAATGAACTGATCGATCGTATCGCCCATTTAGCAAATTAGCATCAACTTTTTAATGGAAAAGAAATATTGTTTTGAATTGGAAATGAAAGTGCGTGACTACGAGTGCGACATGCAAGGTATAGTCAACAACGCAAACTACCAGCACTATTTGGAACATGCACGGCATGAATTTCTGCAAAGTACGGGAACAGCTTTTGTCGATATGAGGGAACAAGGTATAGAACCGGTAGTTTGCCGTATAGAAATAGACTACAAAACCTCACTCAAAAGTCAAGACTGGTTTATTTGTAAGCTATTTTTACGGAAAGAAGGTGCTAAATTTGTCTTTTATCAGGATATTTTTCGCCGATCAGACGACAAACTCTGTATCAAAAGTAGAGTGGAAACTGTCTGTATCGTAAACGGACGTATCAGCCGGGGAGAAGAATTGGAAAAACTATTCAAGGAATATCTTTAACCTCTTTATTGTTATGGCACTGTGCGAAGAAACAATATATCAGATCGCATTGACTCGTATTAAGGGCATGAATTTGTTACTCGCAAAAACATTGCTGGATACAATAGGCAGTGCTTCAGGAATATTTAAGGAAAAAGGGCAAAACTTGCAGAATATATGTAAACTGCAAACACCTGTCTTTAGTGACGAGTCAATAAAAACAGCCCTTGAAACAGCCAAAAGAGAGATAGATTTTATTGAAAAAAATCATATTATCCCGCTATTCTTCTCCGACTCTGAATATCCGGCCCGTTTGAATGAGTGTATCGATGCTCCGATATTATTATATTATAGAGGTACAGCAAACCTGAATTCCTCTAAAATAATAAGTATTGTAGGTACTCGTCATGCGACTAATTACGGACGAGACTTTTGTAAAACCCTCTTACAAGAATTGTCCAGATGGTTTCCTGACCTAATAATAGTAAGCGGGTTAGCTTACGGAATAGATATATGCGCACATCGAGAAGCTCTAAATAATAAGCTTCAAACTATTGGCATTTTAGCTCACGGAATGAATACTTTATACCCGGCTACACATAGAAAGACTGCTGCAGAAATGCTTTCTTGCGGAGGATTATTGACTGAATATTCATCTCAACATCCGACACATAAAGGGAATTTTGTAGCCCGCAACCGAATAGTTGCCGGAATGTCGGATGCAACACTGATTATAGAATCAGCAGAAAAGGGTGGTTCTTTAATTACTGCCGGAATTGCAGAAAGCTATCATCGGGATGTATTCGCTCTGCCCGGAAACATACAAAATGAATATTCTAAAGGCTGCAATCAATTAATAAGAAACAACCGGGCAGCCTTAGTAACTTCGGCTCGGGATATCGCCGATGCCATGTGTTGGGACATTCCGGATAAAGAACCGAAACAAATATCTCTTTTTCCGGAGCTGAACGAAACCGAAACATTATTGATGGAAATATTGGAGGAAAAAGGAGAATGCCATATAAATCAATTGACAATTATCGGCAACCTTCCTGCATCTCAAGTATTGGCAACTCTTCTCGAACTCGAATTCAAAGGTCTTGTCCGTCCATATCCCGGAGGGTTATACCGAAAATCATAATTCCCGGTTATTTATCTCACGAATAGACCGATTAATCCTGACTATACGAGTTGCCATCTCCTCCATTCTGTTCAGTTCATGCGATACCAAAATAACAGTTGTCGTTTTATTTATTTCACGAAAGATTTCATACATCCGTTCCTCAAATTCCTGATCGACATAAGATGACGGTTCATCTAACAAGAGAATTTCAGGACGTGAAACAAGAGCTCTGGCAAGCAAGGCTCGCTGCATTTGTCCTCCGGAAAGTTTTCCGATAGGTCTTTCCGCAAATCTCTCAAGCCCAACAAGAGACAACGCCTCTTCTACCCGCAACCTCTGCTCTGGAGTAAACGGTTTCAAAAAACGCTTTTCTCCCATCAAACCCGAAAAAATAACTTCCGAAACAGTAAGAGGAAAACGCGAATCTATTGCATTCTTTTGTGGTAAATATCCCATATTCAAATACGGGACTTCCAATCCGTTTCGATAAAATGAAACTGTTCCCGACAAAGGCGGCAGCAATCCAAGAATAATCCGCAACAATGTCGTCTTTCCTCCCCCGTTAGGACCGGTAATTGCCAAAAAATCCTTGTCATAAACGGTAAGATCGATATTTTCAAGAACCGGAGTACGATCATATTGCAACGAAACCCCGGCAACCTCGATTCGTTTATCCCTAATCAAAAGCATCTGCGATATGAATTAATTCTTCTCCCCACTCATAATTCAAAGGATCGATCTGAACAACCTTCCCTTTCAACTCCTCTGCAAATGTAAGAGCTTGTTTAATATTAAACTCTTTCTGAATAAATACGATATGAACATTATTTTCACGTGCTATATCAACTGCCCTCTTCATATAGAAAGCCGAAGGTCCTTTTCCGTTCAACTCTACACTTAGTTGACGTAGACCATAATCATGCGCCAAATAGCTAAGCGACGGATGATAGATTGCAAACATTTCCCCTTTATGAGGAGCAAGCTTATGAGTCAACAACGTATCTATCCGGTTTATCTCCTCTACAAGTTTTTCATAATTTCGGGTATAATACTCCTTTCCGTCAGGATCAATATCGACAAATGCATCATACATATTCTTTACAATAATACGGGCTCTTTTGGGAGAACTCCATATATGAGGATCAATATTCTCCATGTGCAAAGCATTCGGTTCTTCATGACACTCATGAGTACCGGTCAGCAATGACACACCTTCAGAAGTATCATAAATCTTCATTTCAGGATTGTTCTTTGCCAATTTATCAAGCCAAGCCACTTCAAAACCGATATAACCGATTTTCAGATAGGCAACACTTTTTCCTACACGAACCAAATGGGAAGGAGAAGGATCATAAGCTTCCGGATTACTGCCATTAGGCACAATACAATTAATATCAAACCTGTCTCCGGCAATTTTTTCCGCAAAATATTTTTGAGGCTGTATGGTTACGGTCACTATCCTCTTTTGCTCTGGCTGACGAATGCAAGAACATACAAGCAAAAAACAAGAAAAAAGAGCAACCATCCATATAGGACGAAATAGTTTCATTTTATTTCCTTTGTGTTACAAATCTTTGCTAAATGCAAAAATTCAAACAAATATAAGACAAAAGGCTAAATAAATCTAAAATTCAGATGCCTTTAATATTTTAAACTAACGATTTTAACACATCGTATCTTATTAAAAGCAACAAAAGAATAACGAAAAAATAGCGTTATTTATTATTAGAATACGTAAGTTTGTGAATTATTTATATTTATATGAAAAATATTATCAACCGGCTCAGCGACCAAATCGAAAAAGATGTCATATCGATATACCGACATCTGCACCAATATCCGGAACTCTCTTTTCAAGAAAAAGAAACATCTTTTTTTATTGAGGAAATATTAAAAAACGAAGGCATTCCTTACAGCAGCCGAATACGTGGCTATGGAATTTTGGCCAGGATAGAGGGAGAACAAGAAGGCACACATATTATCGGACTCCGTGCAGATATGGACGCTCTGCCGATAGAAGAAAAAAATCAAATCGAATATCGGTCAAAGATCCCTCATGTAATGCACGCCTGCGGGCATGATGCCCATACAGCTTGCTTATTAGGTAGCGCACTTGTAATGAACAAATTAAAAAAAGAATTCGGCGGGACATTGTTACTCATCTTCCAACCGGGAGAAGAACGTCATCCGGGTGGGGCACGTTTAATGCTCCGAGATGGTCTTTTCGACAATATCCGCCCGGAATGTATGATGGCTCTACATACTCATACCGAAATACCTTGTGGAACAGTAGCATTCGGTGAAGGATGCGTAATGGCCTCAGCAGATGAAATTCATATCACAATAAAGGGGAAAGGGGGACACGGGGCAATGCCTCATTTGCTGAACGACACCGTACTGGCGGCAGCTCAAGTCGTAATATCTTTACAACAAATCATTAGCCGCAGACGAAACCCCTTTATTCCGGCAACTTTGTCTATCGGTCGTTTCATTGCTGACGGAGCGACGAACATCATTCCTCAGGAAGTACAAATATCCGGAACTTTAAGATGTATGGAGGAAGACGAAAGAAAAAAACTAAGACCTCTCATTCTGCAAACAATCAAACAAACAGCCGAAAGCTACGGATGTACTTGCGAAATAGACATGAAAGACGGTTATCCCGCACTCATAAATGACGCAAGCATTACAAAAGAAGCTCGCAACTACGCAATAGAATTATTAGGAGAGGAACACGTGATCCCGTTAGAAAAACGAATGACCTCTGAAGATTTCGCATTTTACTCACATGCCATACCCTCCACATTTTTCAGATTGGGAATAAAAGGCTCTGCTAACCCTGAATGTCAAGGCCAGCATACTCCGTATTTCCTAATTGATGAAACAGCTTTAAAAACCGGAGTAAAAATATTATCCTGGTTGGCATACCGCTTTTTAAATAAACCATAAACAAATATCATTTTTCGGATACAAATAAAAATGAATTAAGTTATAATCAGAATATCAAAATATTATGAAAAGAAAATTATAGAATTGATTTTCAAAAATAAACTC
>NZ_CEWDCG010000030.1:0-20323 GCF_982436375.1 Coprobacter sp.
GATATAGATACAACGATTTTATTTAGTTGTATTGGAGATGTTACTCATATATATGATAATTCTCCTAATCCGAGTCGTTGTTTTACATCCCAAATGCATAAGATAGAACCAAGTGGGACTACTCTATGTACAGTGGAATTAGATTTTTATACCGAAGATATATATGTATATATATAAAGATTTATCAGGAAAAGATTATGATTTAAATATGGTAAAAGATTGTGAAGAAATAAATATAAAATATATTAATAGTATGAATTATACGTTGCAAGATCTTGAAAATATGAAATATACAATTGTTCTGGATAGTCTTACGTTAGGTTTGAAGTCTCCGGAATGATTCAAAGTAAATATTGAGCAAGGTCGTAACACGTTTCACAGCTTTTTATCCTTTCCTAAGAGCAGCATTTGGTATTTAATTTCCCTTTTGAGAGGAGACACAGAGATGTTTGAGGTATTCATATCGAATAGCAACACACTATGGAGTCATATCTATAATATATAAAGCTCTTGGAGTAAAGTCCATTCGAGGGGAGCATATAAAAGGTTCTCCGCTGATTATATCTATACCTCCCTCACCCGGTTTCAGTATCTCTTTATAGCGATTCATATCGATGCTTTTTGCAGTATCGTTACCGTTCATAATAACGATGATGCGTTTATCTTTAAATTTTCTTTGGTAGAGGTAAATGCCGTTTGTCGGCATGAAATGTGTCATATTGCCTTTACTGATCACTTCATTACCTTTGCGCCATTTCAAGATTTTTTGAATGAAATCGAAAGCTTCGTTTTGTAAGGGAGTCCGGTCGGCAGCGATAAAATCATTCACTTTGTCTTCCGGAAAGCCACCCGGAAAGTCGAGCCGTACCAGTCCGTCGCTTTCCTTTTTGTTTCCGTGCATCAGTATTTCCGTTCCATAATAAATTTGCGGGATGCCCCGTGTCGTCAGTAAAAATGCGATGGCTTGTTTGAAGAAACCCAGATTATCGGGTTCTTCCGATAAAAATCGGTCGGTGTCATGATTATCGAGGAATGTAAGTACAGCCATAGGATCGCTATACATAAAATCCAGAGCCAGACGGTCGTATATTTTGTTCAATCCGGTCCAACTGTCGGTTTGGGACATAAAAGCCTCCTGTACGATTCCCTGAAGCGGGAAGTCCATAACCGTTTTCAGATGCGAATTTCGGATTTGGTCCAATATGCTGTTTTCCTGCCAGTAAGCCGATCCCGCTTCTGTATTGTACCAGCATTCTCCGACGATGTTGAAATTGGGATATTCATTCTGAATCTCTTTGCACCATTCCGCCATCGAATCGAAAAATACATACGGATGAGTATCCATTCTTATGCCGTCGATACCGGAGTATTCGATCCACCAGATGCTGTTTTGCGTAAGGTATTTCATCAAGTGCGGATTATGTTGGTTCAGGTCGGGCATCGACTCCACGAACCATCCCATATCCATAATATTTTTATCGTAAGTCGAAACGTAAGGATCGAAATGAGGCGTCAACCGATAAGAAGTCTGTACATATCCGTCCGGAAAGTTGAACCAATCTTTCGAAGGACGGTCGAGAAACCATATATGTTCACTCCCGCAGTGGTTGAAGATCATGTCCATTACCACTTTCATATTTCGTTCGTGACATTTTTCAATCAGCTCTTTGTAATATTCATTCGTCCCGAAGCGCGGATCTACTTTGTAGTAATCCGTCGTAGCGTATCCGTGATAAGATCCTCCCGGCATGTCGTTCTCCAGTACCGGATTCAGCCAGATAGCTGTCACTCCCAGATTTTGTATATAATCCAGATGTTGCTCTATACCTTGCAGGTCGCCTCCATGACGGGCATTGGGATCATTGCGATTTACAGGAGCAGGAAACCGCATGGACGGTATTACATTTGTTTTCGGGTCTCCATCGGCAAATCGGTCGGGCATGATCAAATACAGTACGTCCGATGCACCGAATCCCGTATAGTCCCGGTCGGGTCCGTTCCGTTGTAGTAATTCGAAAGTGCGGGATGTGTGTTCTTTTCCCCGATCGAATCGGATGGTCATCTTACCCGGTTTTGCATTATCCGATATATTCAGATATAAAAACAGGTAATTGGGACTGTCGAGGCGTACGGTTTTTTCTAAGGTGACACCCTGATATTTGAGAGATGCTTTCGCGTCACCGATTTTATCGCCGTATACCATGATTTGCAATTCTTTGTTTTTCATACCGCACCACCAGAAAGCCGGATCTATACGTTTAATATTGATTGCAGCCTGCAACCCGGCTATGCAGAAAAAGGATAAACAAAAGGAAATTAATTTTCTCATATCGTAATTTTAATCAGTGTTTTTATTCCTTAGGTAACCAGATCGGACGTGCTTCCGGAGTTTTATTTATGTCTCCGATGCGTCTTAATCGAATGAAATCGATCAATGCGCTGTTTATCTCTCCGTTCATGTTTTCATCTTGTGGAGAGATAAACCGAATCGAAATTTTATTCCCGCCTCGATTCAGGTTAACGATTACCGGGTTAGAATATCCCCAGTTCGCCCATTCGTTTTCTCCCCGTTGAGGCATTACCAATGCTCCTTTAAATTGTCCGTTTGCAAAAAGCGAGCGTATTGCACATTTGTTTTGTGTGTTGATAGGTCCGTTTCCATTTGCGTATCGTACGTCTATTGCATATTGCCCCGGAATGTTTATCGGAATCATTAAATCTATTTTCCGATTTTTCGTCTTGCTGATTTCGATGAATCCCTTACCCGAATATTCCGATCCTTTTATTGGTGATTTGGGAATTACCGACTCTGCTTCTATCCGTATTTCGCTGTGTGGAGGTAACCACGTAAAAGGTTTGCCGGTAAAACCTGCAACTCCGCTCCAGTTTACCGGGACGGCAGCGACCCGGGTGAAACGATCCAACACCGGAAGACCGTAATAACGCTGCATGATAATGCGCTCGCCTTTACCGTTAAGATAAACTATATATCGGTTGTCGGGGCTATAGTTTAATATTTCGAGGGTATTGTTGTCTTTTTGATAACCCAGTCGACTGGGTTCGGGCATGTCGGTTATAGGACGCACCGTGATGCTGTCCCGTGTCCGGAAATCCGTTTCCAACTCTATTTTGATCGTGTGCATTCCTGTCAGTGTTGCAGGGAAAAAAGCCTCTGCCTGTTCCTCGTTGTCGATCGTAAATTTTTTTATGCGGTTTCCCGTACCCGAAAGGTCTATTTGAAGCACGGCTTTCCGGTAGTTGAAGTTCGATATCCTTTTATTGCCTGCAATACTTTGGGAAACAAAAGGAGTAAAACGTATTCCGTCCGTCTCGAATTTCATTCCGTAAAACAGTCGGTATATCATGGCGATATTACCTGACAGACTCCATAACATTTTATCCGAATTTACTGCCGTACCGCTGTAATCACCTGTCGATGCGACGAATAATTCTTTATTCGTGGTAAATAAAGCTGCTGCACGATATAATGCGCCCAAACCTCGAGTTACCGAAGCTTCGTTTTCTGCTTTAGCTGAAGCCAGATTCCAAAACGCTTGTACGAACGGCCACACCGCATTATTATGATACGGCTTTATTTCGCCTATTTGCGGGTAAATGCTCGTTGCACCATATTCAGCGACCGGTATGCGGGCTATCATGCGGCGTGCTTGTTCGTTGGAGGCTATATCGAACAAAATACTTAGCGATTCGCCGAGATTATCGATGCCCGGTGACAGTATGGGATAGATACCTCCGTATAAATATTGTCCGTAATATTCTTTCGTCTCTATCCATAAATGACGGTTTACCGCTGTTTTCAGAGAATCGGCCTGCTGTTGGAATATTGATGCATCTTTTCCCAATTCGGCGGCCATTTCAGCCAAAATGCCGTATGTTCGACAATGTACGGCATTTGTTCCCAGACAAAGCGACTGATAAATATCTGCCGGCTGCATCCAACGAGGATAAGATTGTTCTCTCCAATCGAGATAACTTTGCTCTCCCCTGAATAATCCCGTCGTAGGGTCTTTTAATGTAAATTGATCATCTTGAGCCGAGTTGCGGATTACTTCAAAAGCATATTGCAGCCACTCTTTATCTCCGGTGTATTTATAAAGTTCCCATGCCGCTACGCTCCAGATCATCCGGTCGCTCGATACAGGCCATGCACCCCCTGTTCCCGTATCTTGAATGATCCGATTATTGTTGACTTTTGCGACAAGACTTTTTTGCGCAGCATCCGGATAAATATAGGCGAGTGCCAGATAAATGGAGTAACTGATGTCGCGAGTCCACACTCCATCCCATGCTGCACCGGCACGGAGAGTTCCGTCTGGACGAATATTGTCTAATAGTTCGTTCAAAGACATGCGGTATAAGGCATCTATCAGGAGTTGCTGTGAACCATATTGAGGAAATGCGTCGATGTCGGCAGATAAGCTCCATACAGAATAGTTTTCTTTGCGTGGTTCTTTGGTGTTCATCGTAAGGGAAATCTCATATATACCGTTTTTGTCCGGATCAGAAAGTTCCATGCCCTCCCGACTATACAGGTTTTCAAAGTCCCATGTCATCGGTTCACTGCCACCGGCGATATATACTCCTTTGAAATCGGATTCCGAAATGATGTCTCCTGTCGGAGTTTTGTAAAATCCCTGTTTTTTGAAAGCTTCGAACATGGGAGACATATCGACTCTGACTGTCCATACCGTGCGATGAGGCAACGGAATAGACTCGGCATTCGTATCGATAGCCGTGTATCTTTCGCCGAACAGAATTACCGGAGAAACACATGTATCGTTCTGGGGTTTTAAAGTGATGATATGTTCTTCGCCTGCCGGGAGTTCGTTATCACGGCTATTGATACTGAATTTGAAATGTATGGTAGGAGAATAACCTTTGTCCGCAGGGCTTTCATAATCAGATCGTATTTCGTCTTTTGAAATGGCAACCGCTCTGAATTTACCTTGTTCTACCCGGTTGTCATATACCGTGTAAGTATTTCCTTTGTATATCACGGTGTTTTCCTTTTGAGTGCATGCTGTCGTAAGAAAGACTCCTGAAATTAGAATCGCAGAAAATATTTTCATGACTTTTACTGTTTATCGTTGCCTAAGAGCCGGTTTAAATTTCCCGATAGAGATTCAATTAGAGCATTCTTTCTATTTTCTTTCGGTCTGTTCGCGGTTATTCTTATAAAAACAAAAAGCGATCACAAAACCGATCCGATCAAAATTTAAACAAGCTTTTAATTAAACAAACTGTTCCGATGAATGGTTGAATGTTATTCGTTAATTTTTTTACCGGTACGGGAAAAGTCGATTGTTGAAAGAATAGGTGGTGTATGTCAGGAGATTTGGGGATCACATCGAATAAATGGGTTGGAACGATGCAGAAAGTCTCCGGATTAGATCTGATTAAGGAGTGTCGTTTTTTTGATCGGGTTATTCGGTTACTTCTATTGCTTCTGTGAATTTCAACAGAGAAGTAGCGTCCGGGTCGTGAAATGAAAGTTGATTGAATAGTTTATGTGTTTTTAGCATTTCTATGGCAGCATTGGCAGTAATTATTCTTTGCTCATAGAGCCTGATTGTTGCATATAATTGATCGTTAGCTACCGGGCCCATTATCAAATTATATTTTTTTTCATCATTCCCTTTGCGGTTATTCACAACAAAATCCAACCATTCTTTTGTCGCTCCCTCGAAATGAAGCACGGTAAATCCTCGATTCAGAATATCATCGGGGACTTCATAGACCGATACGATAGCTTTAGGGGCTTGTTCCCGTTTTTGTTTGAGTAAAGCCCATTTTTTTGCTTGCTCGAAATTTGTCGTTGTGTAAAATCCTTTTCCAAAGTCGGTAGCCTTTCTGCCTTTTTGAAAATTCGGATGTTTTACCGCTACTGTTGAACCGTGATATAGCTTCATCTCTTTTGTCCTTTATTTCTGATGTACGTTGATATGGAGTTTAAAATATATGTTGTGCTTTGCGTGTGCAATGTTTCGAATGTTTCGTTTAAGAATCCGAACACGTCATATTCTGAAAATAGTTGTAAAGTCTCTTTTGCAGATATATTTTTTATTTCCCGATAGTTCTCTATGCAAAATATTTCGAAAAGCAATCTTTTCGGGTCGTTTTCTTGCTGTTCCCTTTTTTCCGTTTTCTCTTTCTCCAATGTTTCATAGAGGGATAAAGTACTTAAATACCACATTTTTTTACCTTCATCCAATAGGGAACTGTAAAGGTCAGAAGAATATATATAGTATAAAGCATCTTCCAGTGCTAATGTTTTTCTCTGCATTACCATAGAGACTAATTCTCTCATGGTAAAAGGGAGCATATCGGATTCTATATTAGACTGTTTGTTCATAATTGTCTATTTTAATACGCCTGTTTTAGAGCCTATCTAAATTTTCCAATAAATAAAAAAATATCATCAGGTCATTTGGGCGTTTTCTTCCGGTCTGTTTTCTCTTTTTCACTCGTTAGATAACTCGCTATCGTCCTCGTAAAAACAGAAAAATATCTTCGAAAGAAACTCTTAAATCTGACCCGGACAATATTTGGACAGGTTCTTATACAAATATAGATATATTTAGATGATAAATGAAAAAAAGTATGACATTTGTTTATTCGGTTCGACTTATGGTTTTATACCTCCTTTAATTGGTGGAATATCTTGTAATTCCCGATATAGCGGAAAACTTATCGTTTATCGGGACGGATAATAATTGGGAATATGGCAGGAATTTGATACTTTTGTTTCATTGTTAAACGAAATATTATGCCCGATCATACTGTATTATTGATTACACCGCCTTTTACGCAGTTAAATACACCTTATCCGGCAACCGCTTGTTTGAAAGGGTATCTTAATACATTAGGAATAAAGTCCGATCAGATGGATCTTGGTTTGGAAGTAATCTTGCGGATTTTTTCAAAAGACGGGCTTCGTCGGATGTTTCGTGAGGCAGAATTATATTATTCATCGCATATTACTCCGGAATTTCGTAGAACATTTGTCCTCCGGGAAGAATATGTTCTGACAGTAGATAGGGCAATAGCTTATTTACAAGGAAGAGAGCAAACTTTGGCTCATACGATTTGCGAAGGATTTTTTCTTCCCGCAGGTAATCGAAAACCTGAGGAAGAAGATATGGAGTGGGCATTCGGTACGATGGGTTTACAAGATAAGGCTAAGCATCTTGTAACGCTTTATCTCGAAGATATTGCTGACTTTATCACGGGAGTTATCGACCCCCATTTCGGATTTAGCCGCTATGCCGAGAGACTGGGCCGTTCGGCTTCATCTTTTGACGAGTTGTATAAGGAATTGCATAAATCCCTTACTTATATAGATCGGTTGATGTTTTCTGTTTTGCGGGAAAAAATAGAAAGTTGCAATCCGGATTGGGTGATGCTGTCCGTTCCTTTTCCGGGAAATCTGTATAGTGCATTACGTTGCGGTAAATTTATAAAAGATAATTATCCTGATATTCGGGTGGAGATGGGTGGAGGATTTGCCTCTACCGAATTACGGCAATTGTCCGATGTTCGGGTATTTGAATATGTCGATTTTATTACGTTGGATGACGGTGAAACGCCTTTACGTCAGCTATTGGTCGGGAATGAAGCGAGTTATGTCCGCACTTATTTATGTCGGGACGGAGAAGTTCGTTATTTGAACAATCCTGAAATTCCGGATGTTCCGATGCGGGAAAGGGGTGTTCCCGATTATGCAGGACTGCCGTTGGATAAATATCTTTCGGTTATCGAGGTCACCAATCCGATGCATGCTTTGTGGAGCAATGGACGATGGAACAAATTGATTTTGGCACATGGCTGTTACTGGGGGAAATGTGCCTTTTGCGATGGGTCTCTTGATTATATAGGTCGATACGAGCCTTTGACGGCAGTCGAAATTGCCGATCGAATGGAGGAGATGATACGTCTTACAGGAGAAAGAGGCTTTCATTTTGTAGATGAGGCAGCACCTCCTATGCTGTTGAAAGAGCTGGCGTTGGAAATATTGAAACGTCGTATGTCTGTCGTGTGGTGGACGAACGTACGGTTTGAAAAGAGTTATACACGAGATCTCTGCCGTTTGTTGAAGCAGTCCGGGTGCATAGCTGTCTCAGGAGGTTTGGAGGTTGCTTCTGACCGTTTGTTGAAATTGATCAATAAAGGTGTCTCTTTGGAGCAGGTTTCTCGAGTGACCGATCATTTTACTGCTGCCGGAATTATGGTGCATGCTTATTTGATGTATGGGTTCCCTTCTGAAACAGCTCAGGAAACGATCGATTCGTTAGAAGTCGTACGGCAACTTTTTTTGAACGGACTGATGCAATCTGCTTTTTGGCATCGGTTTGCCTTGACAGCTCATAGTCCGGTAGGATGCCATCCCGAGAAATATACGGTGCGAATTACCGAAAAACCGTTCGGAGGGTTTGCACGAAATGATGTTGATTTTGAAGATACTGCCGGAGCTGATCATGATATTTTCGGAGAGGGATTGCGGAAATCTCTCTATAATTATATGCGTGGAGCAGGTTTTGAGCTGCCTTTGCATAAATGGTTTGATGATCCGGTTCCTAAGACACAAATTCCACCAACTTATGTCGCTCGTTTTCTTGTTGATGAACAAGATTGTGTGCAGCGTGATGGACATAAGAAAGTGTATTGTTTGTTAGCGCTACTACCGGAAGTGCGTTATTATGAACGGAATAAAAAAGGGAAAAATATCCGTACTGCCGAGTTCTTGTTTCATTTTCATGATGGAGATGCCCGTTTTCAGTTAAAAGCCGATTGGGGAGAGTGGCTGGAAAATTTGTTAATCCGGTTATCGGATAAAAATGAGAAAACGGTAACTTTGAAAGATTTGGAGATTGAATTCAAAGCCTGTCATTTCGGAAGTTTTGATCAGTTTATCACTACTCCGCTTTGGCAGTCGTTAAGAGAACATGGTTTATATTTGTTATAATAAATGAAGTATAAGGTTTTCATATCGCTATTATTGTCGCTTTTGTTGTTTTCTTGTGACAAAGAGGAGGAGATTTATACTCCTGTGTATCCCCAGAAAATATATGCGGTTTATCATGAGGGCGAAGAGCCTTATCCCGATCTGCCCGTACTGTATCTCGATCACATGTTTTACCTGAAGAAACGAGCTCCGCTTTTTTTTCAGGCTACCGGTAACGATCAGTTGCCGTTCGGGAGCGATCAATCTGTTCAAAATTCGGATGTCCAGGAGACTGATGTTTCGGTCGGAATAAATAAATGCGATGTTCCGGTTACGATTACTCGGGTTTCGACAAAATCAACGGTAGGTAAAGGTCGGCAAATACGCTTGCTTCCGATAGGAGATAGTGTGGGTGCCGGATATGGAGGACAGTGGAATTGCCCCGAAGGGAGAGCGTCGGTTTCTTGGTCGATTGCCCGGCAGTTTTTTATGCAAGATAAATATTTCGATGGTACTATGCCGACGGTGTCGGATTTTATAACCATCGGTACGACAAATAAAAATACTTTTAACGTCCTTACGGACGAGGGGATTGTGACTTGTACCGGATATGGCGAATGCCGGGGCGGTTGGAGACTTTCGGATTATCTCTATTCTCGTGTTGTAGAAAAGGCCGAAAATCCTTTTTATGACGAAGATCGGCCGGGGGAGAATAAATTCTCATTAGCAGCCTATTTGAAACGTTTCAGAACACATACCGATGACGGAGAACCTTTGTCGGCAGAATCTGTAACCGATGCGTATGTGAGTACTCCCACACATGTCATTATTCAGTTAGGATTAAATGACCTTTACAATCAGGAATATAAAGACCAGATCGCTTCTTTGGTTTCCCGTATTAAAGAAGAGTTTCCCGATATGATTGTCGGATTGTCACTGACCGATGCGTTCGGTACGGCTTTTTCGAAATATTATCCGGATTATGATTTTTCTTCCAATGCCATGACTTTACTTAAAAATAATCTGCATTATAAATGCTGGTCTTGGAATCCTGTTTTGCAACAGTTGGAAAATCCTGCCGAAAAGATTTTTTATATTCCTAATTATTATGTTCAGCCGTCGGCAGAGTCAGTACCTTATGAAATTTCGAGCTCCGGATTAAGGACACCGGCTTATGATACCTCCCATTATCACCCGAATAGCAATGCCCATTATGCTTGGGGATATCAAATTTATGCGTGGTTGAAATATACATTGACATTAATTTAGGAACTTGGATATCGATGTTTTTTAGTCCGATATTGGCTACGTATAAAAGACATTCTTGAAAGAGACTTCCCAATCTGACCCGTACAAAATTTAGAAAGGCTATAAAACTGAAAAGAGAGTGTGCATAAAATAGAGTCCTTTGAATGTTTAGCTTGGAGTCTATTTAAGTGAAAATTATGTATAAGTTATTGTACCGTGAAAAATTTATCCTATATATATTTAACTAAAAAAGACTATTTCAAAGAATGTCTGAAATAGTCTTATACATCACCTTTTAAGTCCCCTATTCCCTTTTTTATAAAGTAACATAACAACACTTATTTACTATATGGTTTTGTCTAATTAAATGTTCGTTTGATTGGACAAAAGTAATGCTTTTTTCTCATACTTTATAATAAATATAGAACAATTTGTCTTTCAAACGTTTATAAGATTATATATATAAACATATTTTTTGATTTAAGCTAAAACTCTTTTGTATAATCAAACGAACATTTTTTTGTTCTGTTTTTTTATAATTATTATATTAAGTTGTTGTTTTACAATTTAATACATGGATGATTTTTAGTTGACGAAATAGTATTGAAAGTTTTTAGATATATTCAACATACTAAAAATGCGTGTAAAGAATATCGTTTGTATATTAATTTCGTTGTTCATTATTGTACAGGTAAGCCAGGGGCAGAATCGGGAGAAAGGAAATAATGAGCCTTTTTGTTCGGATACGGCTATTCTATTTCGCTTTGTGCCTAAGCGATTGATGTTTTATTCTCCTTATAATGGTAATGAAAAAGCAATTTCTCAAGCTATGAAATTGCTCAGGATGCATCGTAAAGCGATTGTTAGCGGTGATGCGGTTATTCGCATTCAGGGGTTTTGCCAATCTTATCCTACCGAAAAGGAAAATATGGCGGCGGCTAAAAATCGCAGTAATCAGGTAAAATCTTATTTTATTACCCATTTGGGAATGAAAGAGGCTTATTATCGTACATCTAATAAAGCCGTACCCTATAAAGGAATGAGGGATATTGTGGCGTTAATGGATGTTGAGTATTTGAAGATCCCTTCTGTAGCACAGAATCCTATTCCGGAAGTGGAAGAAAAATCTGATACGGTATATTCTAGGAAAATATCGACACAATTAGATACGATCCCTTTTGAAACGGTTATAGAGTTCGACACGATTTTCAAAAAAGAACTTGAAGGAATACCGGAAGTAGAGTCGGTTTCTATAATGAACCGTGAGTCGAAATATTCTCATCGTAACATTCCTTTGTCTATCAAAACCAATCTCCTTTATGATGTATTGCTTATGCCTTCGTTAGAATTGGAATACCGTTTCAACAAACATTGGTCGGTCAACTTGGAAGGTACTATGGCGTGGTGGCATAAAGATGTGAAACATAAATATTACCAGTTGGCACAGATTAGTCCCGAAGTACGGTATTGGTTCAAATCCGAAGGTGCTCGCAAAGGACATTATTTCGGACTGTTCATCGGTGGAGGCTGGTATGATCTGGAGAACGGAAATCGAGGTTATAAAGGTGAAGGCGAGTATGCCGGTATCAGTTACGGATATATGTTCCCTATCGGAAAATATTTTGCTTTAGAAGCCGGTATCGGTGCGGGTTTCCTGCATGCAGATTCTGAAGATTATTTACCTATTGACGAACATTATGTGTATCAACAGTCGATTCGTACCAATTATTTCGGGCCATTGAAATTAAAATTAGCCTTTGTCTGGAATATCGGTTGTTGGATGGACAGGAAAGGAGGTAGAAGATGAAATACTGTCTTTCTGCGATGATAAGGTACGGATTGTTTTTGATATTGCCTCTATTGATTTTCGGATGCCGGAAAGATTTATGTTATGATCATGAGTTACATAGTGCTTCAGTAAAAACAGTAGTTGCCGCCGATTGGGAACAGGAGTGGGAACGTACTTATGATTTTGATTGGGAACAAAATTGGAACGTTTTGTGGGGACGTGAATATGACGAGTTGTGTCCGGATATTGCTGAGGGCATCCGGGCTCTTGTCTATTCTGACGGTGGCGGTTTCTCCGAAAATAATTTGCCGGCCGATGGCGGCCGTTTGCCTATGAAAGAGGGTGTCTATTCATTGCTGTTTTATAATAATGATACCGAATATATTCTTTTCAATGATCTTACCACTTCGGCTTCTGCTTCGGCTACTACCCGTACTCGTACGCGTGGAGGTTTTAAAGAGCTGCATGCCGGAGAACGTACGGTGAGTCCGCCGGATATGCTTTACGGTGCTTATGTGAAGGAGCATTTTGCAGAACGTACGTTAGAGTCGATAGAGTTACCTGTTATTATGCGTCCGTTGACTTATACCTATCTGATACGTTACGAATTTAAAAAGGGTGCGCAATATGTGGCATTGGCACGAGGTGCATTGGCGGGTATGGCAGAAAGCGTTTACCTCGAAGACGGACATACGGGTGCGGATGCCGTAACGGTGATGTTCGATTGCATGGTAGAAGATTTCGGTGCAGAAGCTCTTGTTTATTCGTTCGGAGTGCCGGATTATCCGGGAGATCATTATGTTACGGGTAGGCAGGGAAAGCACTATGCCTTGAACTTGGAGGTACGAATGTTGAACGGAAAATTCAAGACTTTTGAGTTTGATGTGACAGATCAGGTTACAGGGCAGCCTCGCGGTGGCGTTATTGTCGTGAAAGATATTGAAATATCGGATGAAGAAGGAACAGAAGGAAGCGGTAGTTTTGACGTGACAGTGGATGGTTGGGGAGAATATATCGATGTAGAACTTCCGTTAAACTAAAAGATATAAAAAAACAATAAGTAATTTATTTAATTTTTAATTGTAGAAGTTATGAAAAAAAGTTTATGGATTCTTGGAGCGGCTGTTATAGCCTTAACCGGTTGTACGAACAATGAAGTGGTAGATATACCTCAGTCTCGTGCAATCAATTTTTCGAATGCTTTTGTAAACAAGACCACAAGAGCAGATGTGACGAATGCCGATTTCAAGCAGTTTTGGGTGTATGGTGATTATCAAAATGGATCGTTATGGGTTGATGTGTTCAACAATGTAAAGGTTTCGGGTGCTTCTGTGGGTAGCGGTGCTGTTTGGACTCCTGATGAGACCGCTTATTGGCAAGTAGATAAAACTTATAATTTCGGTGCTTATGCCGACGGAACATCTCAGTTGACTACAGGTATATCATATAATCCTACATCTAAGACTTTGACGTTTTCAGATTATTCTGCCGGAGCAAATGACTTGATTGCTGCTACTTCAGACGATGCATCATGGGATGGTTTGGGAGATCCTTCAAAGGTGCAACTTTCTTTTAAGCACATGCTTTCTAAAGTTAAATTTACGTTCAAAACCGATGCTGCCGAAACCTATACGATGAAAGTTTCGGAATTGAAGATTTCTCAAGCTATTCAGACAGCAACCGGTACGATGGTAGATAAAATTGTCGGTACGTGGTCAGGAGAAAATACAGGAGAATATTCTTTTGCCGATATCGACGATTATGCGACAGCTGAAGGTCAGGCAGAGTCAGAAGTAAAATATGTGATTCCTCAAGGAAACACGAATTCTATTGCTGTTTCTTTCAAAGTAACAGTAACTGATGGCGGTGGTTATAATAAAGAAGGATCTTTTACGGGAACTATGACTATTGCTGAATCAAATAAGTGGGATGCCGGGTTAGCATATAATTATACGGTTACGATCAATCCGGATAAAGTGGATGATACATTGAAACCTATATTGTTTGATGTAACGACAGTAGAAGAGTGGGATGAATTTATCAATCCTGATCTTGACCTCAATTAAAATATATTTTTAGTTATAAGGTATATAGGCTATAAGGGGTTGAATGTCCCCTTATAGTCACTCAAAACAACACTCCAGAGGTGTTTTATCTAAGAAATAAGCTGGTATATATGGGGAGAATCGGAAGAATAATGAAAAAGTTTTTTTGTTTCCCGATGGCAACGGTTGCATTACTGTTGACATCATGTACAAACATTCTCGTACATGATGCGGAAGAAGATGGAGTCGATGGCATGGCGATTGATTTCCGTACTCCGGCATTGACTCGGGTTGCGATAGAGAGTTTTACTCCGGGCAGTTCTTTCTCTGTGTGGGGGTGGTATGTACCGGAAGATGCTGCCAATGAAGTTTTTAATGCTACTACAGTATCGACACCGAACGGTTCTGTTTGGACCTATGAGGGATTACGCTATTGGAAAGCGGACAAAACATATTCATTTTACGCTTTATATCCGTCGGTAACCGATCTAATGGCAAATGCAGCGACTGCTGCTCATTATAATGAAAACGGAGATATTTCTGTTACCGCTTTCGATGCTTCTAAAGGATATGATCTTATGGTAGCTTCTGCCACGAATATTCCCGGCAGTAATGCTGAGAAAGTAGCATTCACGTTCGGTCATTTATTAGCGCGTGTGGAATTTGTCGGGAAACGTAGTACGGCAACGGACGGTATCGAAGGTTTTAATCCGATAATTCATTCGGCTAAGCTTTACGGTATGCATAAGACGGCCGATTTTTCAGCTTCTGCAGCCGACTTGATCGATAAAGAAGCTATATCTGCCGGATGGACTATTTCTACTGATGAGAGTGACCGTACTACCGAGGCAGACCCCTTTGCCATATTAGGAGAAGAAACTTCGGTAAGTGCAAACGGTGTAACCCTTATAGATGCTTTATTGTTTCCACAGGATCTTTCTATTGAATATTATTTTGAAGTGACCTACTCTTCTGCTTCGGATCGAGAGCCGAAAACTACCGCAGTTCAATTGGTTTCTTTGCCTTTGATGACGTGGGAAGCCGGTAAGCATTATCGTTATACGTTTACCATTTCGGATGAAGACCGGATCTTGTTCGATACGCCTACTGTAAATGCATGGGGTGAAGCTACGGGTGGTATTATAATTGTCGAGTGATAAAATAAAAGGATAGTCTGATATGATAAACTTGAGACATCTGTTATATGGAGGTGTGTTTTTGGTTACTTGCGTTGCTTGCAGGGAGGAGAACCTTGTCGGTTCTGTTCCGGAAATGTCCGATCATATTTTGTTCGACACTCCCTCTTTATCAGTAGAAACCGTTTCCCGCAGTACATTGAAAAATGCTCTTACTCCGGGTGAAACATTCGGTGTATTGGGATATTGTGTCCCATATACCGTAGGAACTGACGAGCCGAATTATCTTTCCGCTTCCAGTGTTTGGTCATTAAAACGAAACCAATGTCCGCCGGATGTATTCTTTAAACAAAAAGTGGTCGTGGGAGTTAACGGATGCACTTATGACAGAGATGGCGGTACGGATAATAATCCGAAATTTTGGTATCGCGACGGTTATGATACGAATAATAATCCGGTTGGAGCTATTACGGGAGCAGATCAATACCGTTATTCATTTATAGCTTATTATCCTTATGAAGGAGCGTTTACGGTCGATCAACCTTTAACTGAGACTGCGGTAGGAGCTCCTAAATTGACATTTACTATGCCACAAAGCGGTTCTGCGCTGACCCATCCGCTTTCCCATTCCAAGACTCCTGATGCAATGCTTGCCGTCTTGTATAATAGTAGAAAATCTGATGGTAATTTACGTTTCAATTTCAGTCATTTGCTGACAGGACTTGGTTTCGAGGTGAATAATTTCAGTGAATTCGATTTGACCGTGCATTCCGTTACTTTGAGCGGATCATTCTATAAAACGGTAAAGATAGACTTGACAAAAGATGTGGTGTCTTATACATTTCCGGAAAACGATCGTTATGTAGGAACTTATACGATATTTGACGAAGACTTGCCATTGCCGCCTCCCGATGTGGAGAAGAATGAAACCGTGACCTCTTCCGGTTTATTGGGAGGAGAGCATTTGTTGTTGATATCGGGGACGGGAACTAGTTTCGGAGAAGATGTAAAAGTCCGGATCGATTATACTTTCAACGGGAGAACGACTTTTTACGAGACACAGCGTCCCGGCACATTTACTCCTCGTCCCGGTATTAAATATACGGCTCAACTCAATTTTGTAGGAGATGCTTTCATATTGGAGTTTATCGTCGACAATCAAGGGCAGTGGGAAGATGGAGAAGCTGATGATGGCGATGAAACGAATGATGATGTAGTATTCGAGTAACAATTCGTAAAGACGAGGAAAAGATGATAAAGGTAAAGATCAATAAAATTTTAAGTATAGCTTTTCTGTTCCTTATAATAGTTTTTTCAGCTTGTAGGGAAGAAGAATTATTCGATCAGTCCACTGTTTCGACGGGAAATATAACTACTCTTAGTTTCTCCGGTAATCCGATGGATTTGCTGAAGGTGACGACTCGTGCAAGCGATATAAAGGATGAGAATGAGAAAAAAATAAATCAGCTTTATATATTCTTTTTCGGCTCTGATGGTGAATATCTGAAGGGCGGTTATCTTACCGGATATCGGGATGCACCCGATGATGGAGGATATTATGCACCCGGGCAAGGAGTGAGCCTTCTTAAGATAGATAATCAGGCATTTGCGAATAAGAACCTTGCCAGTAAAGCCACTGTGTATGCCATTGCGAACGTAGATCCTGTTATTTTCGGAAGAGACAGGAATGGAGACGGACGGCCTGATGGCATTACGAATCTGTCGGATTTGAAAAATCTTGTTTATGCTCCGGAAAATGTTTCGCTCGGTTTACCTTCCGGAGGAATGCCGATGGTAGGATCTAAAGTGATCGATCTTACCAAAACGGAGACTTCGACGGATGATGAGCGACGTATCGATCTGACAGCTTTGATGGCACGTATAGATGTCAATATCCAGCTCGATAGTGAGGTAGAAGAGAATAATTTACCTGCTCTTACTCTTGTAGAATGGACGGCAAAAAATCTTTCTACGAAAGTACCTTTTTCTACTCCCGCAGTAAATACCGAAACAGGAGTCGATTGGGAAGATAGTTGGACAAAGAGCATAACGACATCGATGCAACGTACGATTTTTAATAAGAACGGACAAATTGCTTTTACTTTCTATATGTATGAGAATATGCAGAATGCAGAATGGAAAGTAGATGAGGGAGAGAAATGGACAGATCCTTCTTTGGCAGGAGAAAAAGGGCTTTATCCCGATAGTATTAAGGATTATCAGAAACAACGTTATAAGCCTTATCTCGCTAATAAAAATGCTGCGGCAATAGAATTGCATGGTTTTTATACTACCTATAACGGAGCAACTTATGAGGTACGCTATACACTTTATTTGGGAGCGAATCACACTGATAATTTTCAGGTAAAACGTAATCATCAATATAAAAATAATATTACGATTAAGGGATTGACTTCTCAAAATATAGGGACAGGAGAATATACCCTTGACGCCCGGGTGAATATCGAGAAGGATGACAATGAATTTTATATTGCGATGTTGCGTGAACGTAATCATGATGCCCATTTTTGTGTAACGCCGATGGATGTTTATATGTTTGCCGATAAAGCTACAAAAAATCCGACTATGGAGGTGATTCTGGGAGAAGTGCCGGATAATAGTGAGACTCCGGTAACTGTTCCCGACTGGATTCGGATGGAGAAAATCAAGGCTTCCGATATGGAGAAGGGGACTGTAACGGAATCGGGTTTTACTGCTTATGATGAGGGATCTAATACGGGAACTCATTTGGCTGTCGGAACGGAGTGGACAGCCGGTAACGGTAAACGGGCGTTCTTTACAAAAGGATTGGTTACAAGAACGTTGAATAATGAGACGGGTAAGAGAGTTACGGTCGATAATTCTCGGGATAGAATTTATTTCTATATTGATGAGAATCTGTCGACAACAGAAAATCGACGTGCGACAGTTACTTTAATTTATAAGGAGAACGGAAAGGAAATAAAACGCCATACGGTAGAGTTGGAACAAGTACATTTATTGCCGGTAAATATGCGTGACGGTGGAACTTTATATATGGAGCAATATGAAGAATACTTGGATCATTATGACCCGTTGGATGAATATTCTACCGATCAAGTTTATACCGGATTGCCTTGGGTGGATAAAAACTCGAATCTTGATGATTATACTATTCCGAGATTATATAAGGAACGTTATAATTTGTTGAGTGGTTATGAAGAACCGGGGCAAGTTTTTAATAGTGGGTATCCATATACGCCTTTTGTTGTATATTTGTTAGCTCAAGGCAGAATGACTTTGCAGGATACTCCGAAATCGGCATTTCAATATTGTTACAATAGAAATAAACGCAATGCCGATGGTTCTATATCGGCTGATTATGGTACATGGGGTATTTTTACAACGAATTATTATGAACAAGAGAATGAAAGCAAATGGTTCTTGCCCGGGATTCGTCAAATGGAAGATGCTTTAACACAGTATTATACTGTTTTTGGAGAGTTTCAGGACAATTATTATTGGAGCGCTTCAGCGGGGGAAAGAGAGAATGGAACAGATGGACAGAATCCTAAGCGGGCTCGTGCTACAAAAATAAAGCCGAATGGAACTTATGAGGAGAGTGGTGGTGGAGGAAGTTCTGGGTGGGAAACTTACGCTTATGAATTAGGTAACGGTGGTTATGCTTTACGTACGACATCTTTACGTATTCGGGCTTTCCGGGTGGATACTGAGCCTATGGACGATTAACGGAAGTGAATTTTTAATGCATAAGATAAGGATACTACGTATTTATGCGGTATCCTTATTTTTTAATTCTATGTTATAATCAATTTCCTTTGTAATGCTTATATTTGAAATTCTGAAAAGTAATACATGAATATGCGATACGGTGAGATAAAGATTCTTTGTTGGGTTGTTTTGTCTTTTTTTCTCTTTTCCTGTGAGAAAGATGAGCCTGATATAGTGACGACAAGTCGGAAAACACTATTTATGTATTTGCCGTGGTCTTCTAATCTGACGACGAATTTTTATACGAATATTTCGGATATGGAAGAGTGCATCAAAAAGCGGGGATTAAAAGATGAAAAAGTTGTCGTGTTTATGTCTTCCAGCAGCACCGAGGCTTCTATGTTCGAAATTGTTTATAAAAATGGTAAATGCGAACGCAAAACGTTGAAGAGTTATACGAATCCGTCATTTACGACGGCAGAAGGCATTACCTCTATATTGAATGATATGAAGACATTTGCTCCGGCATCTATATATGCCATGACGATCGGGTGTCATGGTATGGGGTGGCTTCCGGTAGATCGAATGAAGACGATGTCTGTATCTTCTGTAAAAATGCATTGGGACTATGAGGGAAAACCGCTGACCCGTTATTTCGGAGGTTTGACAAGCGAATATCAGACAGATATAAGTACCCTTGCTAAAGGTATTGCGGATGCAGGCATAAAAATGGAGTATATTTTGTTCGACGATTGCTATATGTCTTCGATCGAGGTTGCTTATGAGTTGAGAAATGTTACCGATTATTTGATTGCTTCTGCCAGTGAGATAATGGCATACGGGATGCCTTATGCCGTGATTGGTGAATATTTATTAGATGATTCTGATTTTCAGGCTGTCTGTGATGGCTTTTACGACTTTTATTCGGCTTATAGCATGCCTTATGGAACGTTGGCGGTAACGGTTTGTGCCGAACTGGAAGATCTTGCGACGATTATGAAAAAAATTAATACGGAATATATTTTCGATGAATCTTTCGAAAATGCTTTGCAACGAATGGATGGCTATACTCCGATTATATTTTACGATTACGGTGATTATGTAGAAAAGTTATGTAAAGATCCCGTTTTGTTGGAACGGTTTGAGCAGCAGTTGTCTCGGGCTGTGCCATATAAAGTGCATACGGACTATTTTTATTCTGTGACCAAAGGTAGAGTTCCGATTTATACTTTCTCTGGAATAACGACATCAGATCCGAGTAAACATTCCCTTACCGTGTCAAAAAACGATACGGAGTGGTATAGGGCTACTCATTAATTGCTAATTTGATAGTCTTTGATAAATACAAACGGAATATTTTTATTTATCAAAGACTGCATAGGGATATTCAGTAAATGTCCCTAAAAATCAAGATGGCATATGAAGATGATAG
>NZ_CEWDCG010000031.1:0-20194 GCF_982436375.1 Coprobacter sp.
TATAAAAGAAAAAGAGACCGAACTCTAAAAAAATCTTTTGGGTCGCCCCCTTTTGATTTACGATTAAAATAAAAAAATGGTTGTCTCACGACAACCAATCTTTGTAAACCTTAAATCTAATACTATGAAAAAACATATTGCAAATATAATTGCAGAAAATGTATTTTACAAATGATATTATAATAAAAAATTACATGTTAACAAAATTTATACATATATCCTTGCTATCAGTGAATACAAGTATCGTTTTTGAATTTATTTTGGTAATCTTTTTTGAAAATACTTTTTAAAAAACAATATTTGATAGTCAATGGAATTCCCCCAATATTGAGAATTATGTTCACCGGGACGGACAATATAGTCATGTGCGATACCCTGTTTTAATAGGGTATTATGGAGATTATTATTTACTTCAAAAAAGAAATCTTTAAATCCGCAATCAAAAATAATGGCGAGTTTTCCGTCTTGTAATTTATTTATTTGATTGATGACCGTGTGATTGTCCCATATTTCTTTGTTATTTATATATTCACCTAATTGTTTTTTCATATCCCAATTGTCAGGAAAGGGGCGAATATCTACTCCCCCGCTGGTGCTTCCGGCAGCTCCGAATATATCTTGATGACGAATAGCCAACCATAAAGCTCCGTGTCCTCCCATACTTAAGCCAGTGATCGCCCTGCCTGTTCTATCGTCGCGAGTAGAAAAATTTTTATCGACATAAGAGACCAGTTCTTTTGATATGAATGTTTCGAATTGCGACTCTTTATTAAACGGGCTATCCCAGTACCAACTGTTTTCTCCGTTAGGACAGACAAAAATTATGCTGTCTTGCGTAGCTGTTTGCGAAAGATCTTTCTTTATATCTGGCCATGTGTTTTGATTTCCTCCATATCCGTGCAATAAGTAAATGACCGGATAAGTTGCAGACGGATTATAGTTTGTAGGGGTAATGATTACGCAAGGGATGTCCTTATTCATCGCATCGCTTTTTACCTTAGTTTTGATTGTTTCGGCTTGTAATGAGAATACCGAAAAAATAAAGAGCAAGAAACTTAAAGTCTTTTTTATAATCATATCGGAAAAATAAATTAGAGACGTTATTAACGTTTAATATAACGAAGTATAAAATCTAAGTTATCATGTAATAGTTCGTAGCCTTTTTCTCCGTTGAATCTTAATTCGGGGACTTTACCTTTTTGCACGGCATTTTCCATAAAGGAGACCCCTAATTCATCGCTCAATACGGCTATCCATGCGGTTTCTTCAGGAGTTAACGGCATTTCACCCTCTCCGAGGTCGGTATCTTCCAGTATATCTTTCAAGATAATTTCTTGTTCATTCTCGGGTAAGTCTGTTTTTTCTTCGAAGATGTGCGATTCTTCTTCTGCCCTTTTATCGATTTCTTCTGTTAAATCTTCCGATTTGGGATAAGTATTTACCAATCCCATAATCCACCATTCATTTTGCCAATGTACAAATCCTGCATACAGACTTGTTTTGTCGCTTTTCATGTCTTCGGGAAATCCTTTTAAAGATTTTTGTGTGACTTCGATAATTTCGCCGGTAATGATATGCCGGAAACGAGCATTATATTTGTCTTCGTCGACAAAATCGAAATAACCTGAATATTTACGGGATAAATTTTTTAAAGCTTCATGTGCCGGGTGTTCTTCTCCTAAAAGAATAGCAAGCCATTGAGCAGGAGAGTGTTGCATAAATTCTGTGATCAGGTTATATGCAAAATCATTACACAAGACATTTACCATATCCGGAAGATATTCTTCTGTCCCGTCTTCCTTTGCTGTTGTTACCATGTCGTCTATTTCTTCCTGCATCTGTCTGCCGTTGAATTGGAAAAGATAGGATTCGGTTGCTAACCATGCGAAACGTGCTTGTAAAGAATATAAATTGGTACACTCTTTTGGAGATAGGTCAAAAAATCCTTTTAATTTTTCGTTTGCCGGAGCAGATTCGTATTCTTCGTCCAGAATTTCCATGACCTTTTCTGCTATCCGGGAAAAAAGAGGAGTTTCGGGAGAATAGGGGATTTCTCCTCTGTTTAATTGCATGAAATAGTGCCATGTCAGAAATTGTATATCCTCTGTGTTGATCTCTTCATTTGCATAATCGTTGCATGGAAAAAACGGAAGGGGAGAATTGTATTTCCGGTAATGTTCTTTGGTAAATGCTCTGAAGATACCGGTTTCTGAAATAATATCTTCGAAATATGAGGTAAGGGTACAAGCCAGTTGCTTTTTTTCTTCTTCTTTCAGATAAAAAAGATTTTCATCTGATATTTCGTTTTCCAGTAGATCATCAAGTACGGTATAGATTTTATTTGCAATTGTCGTATAATAAAAATCTGTACGGGCCGATCCTTGATAAGGATGTAAGGATGCCCAGTCTTTACTGTATATTGTTTGTTTTTTCTTTGCCATGAAGTTTGTTTTTGATTTACAAACTTACGGATTAATAGTTAATTCGGCAATGATTCGGGGTATGTTCTATCTGTTTTCATCACATTTTCTTTACTTTTGTCGTCAGGTTTAAAAGTTTTTGAAAAATATGTCCGGTATGGAAAATATGGAATTTATCGTTCCGTTAGAAAAATGGTATTTAGAGAATAAAAGAGATTTGCCTTGGCGGAATACTACCGATCCGTATGTTATCTGGATATCGGAGGTAATTCTTCAGCAAACCCGAGTTATACAAGGACTTGATTATTTTAACCGCTTTATGACTCGTTTCCCGGATGTAGCCTCTTTGGCGGAAGCTGAAGAGGATGAGGTTTTGAAGTATTGGCAGGGACTCGGGTATTATAGTCGTGCTCGTAATTTACATACTGCCGCTCGGCAAATTATGGACGATTTTGGAGGGCTTTTTCCGAAAAATTATAGGGATGTGCTCTCTTTAAAAGGTATAGGAGAATATACGGCAGCGGCAATTTGTTCGTTTGCATATCGTCAACCTTATGCCGTTGTCGATGGAAATGTATATCGGGTTTTGGCTCGTCTTTTCGATATAGATGTCCCTATCGATTCGACTCAGGGGAAAAAACTTTTTGTAAAACTGGCTTCAGATCTTTTGGACAAGAAACGTCCCGATGTGTATAATCAGGCGATTATGGAGTTGGGTGCATTGCAGTGTGTACCTCGTTCACCTCATTGTGAGTTGTGTCCTTTATCGGACAAGTGCCTTTCTCTTATTTCGGGACGTGTAGAAAAACTTCCGGTAAAACAAGGTAAAACGGTTGTGAAGCCGCGTTTTTTTAATTATCTCTGTATTTCCTATCAGGGAGATACATGGATACGACAACGCAAAGGAAAAGATATATGGGAGAATTTGTATGAATTTGTGTTGATCGAAACAGATAAAGAGTATTCATTTGAAGAGTTGCAACATACCGAAGAGTACTGTCGGATATTCAACGGTTTAGGAAAAGTAAAAGTGACGGCCTTACCTTTGCAGAAACGTCATGTTTTGTCGCATCGTATTATAAATGCCTATTTTTATTCTATTGAAATAGAGTCCGTTCCGGAAGGAATTTCCGGATATATCCGTATTCCTTATACCGAATTGGAGAATTATGCTGTTTCCCGGTTGACACATATTTATTTGGAACAGCGCAAGTAAATAAGTTGAGTTATTTTACTGTTTTATGAATGTTTCTGAAGAAGCTGAAATTTACACTTCCGTATGTTCGTTTTTGATCAAATCCGGGTAGTGTCGAAAAGTCGTATGATTTCGAATGCTCTATTATGAAAATTCCTTCAGGTTTTAGTAATTCCGAATTGAGTACAAGTTCCGGAATTGTGCCGAATTTGGGTAAATCATAAGGTGGATCGGCAAATATAAGATCGAAATTTTCTTTACATGCCGGAATAAATTTGAACACGTCTCCTTTTATCGGGACTAAATTGTCTGCGTGCAGTTGTTGCATGACTTTGCGGATAAAGTTATACTGTACCGGATAATTTTCTACACATACTACTTTGGTACATTCTCGTGATAGTAATTCAAAACTGATAGCTCCGGTTCCTGCAAAAAGATCGAGGGCTGTCATACCACTGAAATCGATCAGATTGTTTAATACGTTGAACAAATTTTCCCGGGCAAAATCTGTCGTGGGACGGGCTTTTATATTGGACGGAACGTCAAATCTTCTTTTTCCGTATTTTCCGCTTATAATTCGCATAGAGGTATAACTGTTAAATCGAAAGGAGCTTCGAGGGTTTCTTTTCCTAATTTAAAAAGTTGAGGAGGAAAAATCGACGGCATTACCTGGCGGATATATTCTTGAGCAATGCGAGTTATGATTTGTCGAGGTTCTTTGTCTCCGGTAAGTTGAAGCTCGTCTTTTTCCTGGTCAAATCCTTGTTGCTCCCAAACATTGAGTATATAATAAGCCGCATCATGAATGTCTCCATATTCGAATGAATTGGCGAATAGTAATCCTTTTTTGTTAAAACACGCTATATCTATCCATTTTTTTTGCAGGTGAATATACATTTTAGAATTATTCCCGACTTTACTTCGCTTATAGAAGTATTCGCATAAAGGAGTCAGTTGATGCAAAAACAGAGGATTGTCGAAAGTCCTTTTTAGAAAAGCATAAATGTCTTTGTTTACACCGAACAGATTATATAACTGATTCCTTTGCCATTCATTGCAAAGGATTTTGTCTGTATGGTCGGGAAAACAAAAATCGTAATATATATTCAGTTTATCAGCTTCCGGTTCAATGGATTGGGGAATGAGCGTGAATCGGGAAGATTGTAGTATTATATATGTTTTACGAAAAGTTTTTAATAAAACGGGTTGATTATACACTGCTTCTTCAATAGATTGAAGAGGGGTATTTCCGGTCGGCGGAAATACGATATTTTGTCCTTTGTAAGAGTTGTTGGTTGTCGGATCGGATATGGCAAAATAACATCCGTCGTTTCTCAAACGAATCGATAAAATGTAATTCTCCGTTTTTTCAGGAGGTGTTATTTTGTATATTTGTTCTCCCATAATTCTTTTTCTGGATATTGCCAGTTTAGACAGACTCTTAAGGCCAGATTCTTATTGCAAAAATAGCAAAAGAAAACGGTATGACCTATTTTTGTATTCTACTTTATTTTTAAATAAGATGATAAACGAATTTTTTATTCGAAAATTTGCAGATAATTTGCCATATGCTCCTACGGAGGAGCAGGCCGAACTGATCGCGCGACTTGCCATGTTTCTTTTCGATCGGGATTCCCGATCTTTGTTTTTAATTAACGGATATGCAGGTACGGGTAAAACTTCTTTGATCGGAGCATTGGTACGGACTTTGTCCGGGTTTCAACGGAAGACCGTTCTGTTAGCACCTACGGGTAGAGCTGCAAAAGTTTTTGCAGGCTATGCAGATCATCCGGCTTATACGATTCATAAAAAGATATATCGGCAAAAAGTTTTTTCGGCAGATTATGAGGGTTTTCAGATAACCGACAATCTGCATAAAGATACATTGTTTATTGTCGATGAGGCTTCTATGATTGCCAATGGTGGTGGTGAACAGATGATATATGGTTCAGGCCGGTTATTAGATGATTTGGTAGAATATGTTTATGCGGGAGAAGGTTGTCGCTTGATTTTATTGGGTGATTCGGCTCAGTTGCCTCCGGTAGGACAGACTCGAAGCCCTGCACTTGAGAAAAGTAGTCTGATGAAATACGGGTTGTCTGTTATAGATTTTGAATTACGCCAGGTTGCTCGTCAGTCAGATGATTCAGGAATTCTTTTTAATGCTACCCGCTTGCGTATGTTGATGGGCGAAAATCCGTTACCGCTTCCGAAAATACGTTTGCAAGGTTACACTGATGTGCAGCGGGTCGGGGGTGAGGATTTGATCGAAACTTTATCTTCTGCGTATAGTCGGGACGGTATGGATGACACAATTGTAATAACACGTTCCAATAAACGTGCCGGGATTTTTAATCAAGGAATTCGCAATCAGATACTTTATCGGGAAGAAGAGCTTACTTCGGGAGACTTGCTTTTGGTTGCGAAGAATAACTATTTTTGGAGTCGGGAGTATAAAGATCTCGATTTTATAGCCAATGGAGATGTCGCCCGTGTTGTGAAGGTGAGGAATACTCGTGAAATGTACGGATTTCGTTTTGCTGATGTTGCACTTTATTTTCCTGATTATGATGTGGAAATAGAATCTAAAATTATCCTGGATACATTGATGTCCGATGCTCCTTCCTTAACTATGGAAATGAATAATCGTCTTTTTATGAATGTTTTTGAGGATTATTATGATATTTCTAATAAACGAGAGAAGATGAAAAAAATAAAAGTTGATCCTTGGTTTAATGCTTTACAAGTAAAATATGCATACGCTGTTACTTGTCATAAAGCTCAAGGAGGACAATGGAAGAATGTATTTGTGGATATGGGGTATATATGTGCCGAAGGGCTTGAACTGGATTTTCTTCGATGGCTTTATACAGCGTTTACCAGGGCTACGGAGCATCTTTATTTAATAAATTTGGAACAAAATCTCGCAGAAGATAAATTAGAGTTATAATACAGGGCTTAATAATCGTACTACCGATTCGCATATTTTATGCCAAAGGGGTCTTTTTTTCCATAAATTCAGAGTGATGCGTCTGCATTTTTTTTGATCGTCCAAAAAGATATTTTTCATTTGTGTGGTGAGCTCCTTACTATACATAAACGCATTTATTTCAAAATTGTGGTCGAAACTTCTGAAATCCAGATTTGTTGATCCTATCGTTGAAAATTCATTGTCGATCGTGATGCTTTTGGCATGAAGAAAACCGTTCTGATAAAAATATATTTTAATGCCGGCTTTTAGCATAGAGGTCAGGTATGAGTGAGATGCTAATTGCAGGATGGGTGAATCAGACTTTTCTGGCAACATTAATCTTACATCTACTTTAGAAAGTGCTGCGACCTGCAAAGCTTTCATCAGACTTTCAGTAGGCAGAAAATACGGAGTCTGTATGTATATATGCTGTTTGGCGTTTGAAATGGCTTTCAGGAATGAAAGCGAAATACCTTTCCATTCACCTATCGGGCCGCTGGTAAGAATTTGAACATTTATGTTTCCGGTACGTGGTACGGGCGGAAAGTAGATGTTGTCGGACAGCAACTCTCTTGTCGTAAAACTCCAGTCGATAGAAAATGCAGTTTGTAATCCGTACACGGCAGGGCCGGTAATCCGTATGTGCGTATCTCTCCATATTCCCCATGCCACACCATCTTGATATCTGTCGGCGATATTCATTCCTCCGACATATCCTATTTTCCCGTCTATGATGACTATTTTTCGGTGGTTTCGGTAATTCAGTTTATTGGCTAATTGAGGAAAAGTGACTTTTAGAAATGGGCGTACATCGACACCCGCTGCCTCCATTTCGTCAAAAAAATGCTGTTTCACTTTCCAGCAACCCACATCATCATAAATAACTCGTACGATTACTCCTTCTTTAACTTTATCGATTAAAAGTTGTTTAATCGTATTTCCGAGTCGGTCGTTGGCAAAAATGTAATATTGCAGGTGAATGAATGTTTGGGCATTTTTAATATCTTCTATCAAAGAGGCGAATTTATCTTTTCCGTTGGTAAAAACTGTTACTTCATTACCGGGATGCAGTCCTGATTTCCCGAGTGTGTATGCCAATCGTATTTGTTGTTTACTTTCTTCGGATAAAGGCATTTCTTGTAGATCTACATCGGGGTCTTCTGTAAGTTGTTGAAGTTTTCTTTTCCCTTTTCGTGAAATCATGTGTTGTCTTCTATATTCCTGACCGAAGAAGAAGTAAAAGACGATGCCGACAATGGGTAGGAAGAGAAGAACGACTATCCACGCAATACTTTTTACCGGATTGCGGTTTTCCGATATAATAACCAAAATTGTACCTATAATAGTGATCAGATATATTACGTACAGACTATTATATACCCACTGATCGATGTTTTGAATTATATTCAGATAAAGCATGGAATCGGTTATTTTGGATATTTTTTGAAAAGCTAAATTAAGTATAAAAAATGAATTTATCAATATTTATGTCGATAAGAACCTATCTAAATTTTGTGTGGGGGAGGTTTTGAGAATTTTTTAGAGGCTATTTTGTTTTTTTATAAGGATGATAACGGGCTATCTGATGAATAAAAGCGGGGAAACCGATTGGAAAAATATAGAGATAACCCGATATAATTTCCTGCATCGGAAAATTTAAGCAGGTTCTAAAGAAAATATACATGATAATGAATTAAAAAATAATACTTTTGCACTCGTTTTAATACAATAGGCAATACTCTATTGTTTTCTTAATAAATTTCAGGTAGAGATATTTTTGAGGAGAATGAAGAAAGATTATTTGAATGATGTGTTTAAAACACTCTTGTGGACATTGTTGTTCCTCGTGTTGTTTTCATTCGTTCCCGAGATAAAAGTAGGTTCGTTTACTTCCCGCAAAGTAGATATGCTTTCCGATATTCGTCTGGTGAAACCGCAGTCGCATGCGAAAGGACCGGATCGGCCTGTTATTGCCGATTCCGATACGCTTGTTGTAAAGAGAGATACGGTCGTTCGGCAAAAAAAGCCTGTACACAAGCCTAATGGAGTCGTTTTATTTGAAGATTATTCTGAAGACGGATCGGGATTGAATCGCTTTTGTCATGCGCTGGATGAAGTGAAAAAACGTCCGGTGAGAATAGCTTTTCTGGGAGATTCTTTTATAGAGGCCGATATTTTGACTCAGAATATTCGAGAAGAATTGCAAGAACGTTTTGGTGGGAGAGGAGTCGGGTATGTTCCTATGGCTTCGATGACAGCGGGTTTTCGACGGACGGTCAGACATCAGTTCGATCATTGGTCGACCGTGTCGACTGTGAGTCATACAAAGCTGGATAAAAATAGTATTTTTATAGCCGGTCAATATTTTATACCTGAAGACGGAGTATCTGCAACTTTTAAAGGTACTTCGTCATTGAAAGGGCTGAGTGCTTTTGGTTCAGCGAAATTTTTGTTTGTAAATCGGGAGAATACGGAGATTCGTTTAGCGATCAATAAGGAGGATGCTCGTGTGTATAAACCGCTTTCGGCAGATAGTTTGCAATGTATCGAAATAGAAGGTGAAATTTCTTCGTTGGATATTAAGTTATCTCATCCGTTGGGATTTACGGCCTTTGGAGTGTATTTAAATGACAAAATCGGGATATGTGTTGATAACTACTCTTTGAGAGGTACTTCCGGAACACATTTGTCTCAGGTAAATGTTTCTCTTAGCCGTGAAATGTCCCGATATGTAGATTATGATTTGATCGTATTGGAATACGGGCAAAATGTCGTTTCTAAAGATGTTTATGATTATCGTGCATATACCGACCGAATGATAAAAGTCGTTCGACATTTAAAAAAGTGCTATCCCGATTCGGATATTCTCATTATGGGAATCGGTGATCGGAGCAGGCGGGGAACAAACGGATTTGAAACGATGCCCGAGATATACGAAATGATTGCAGCCCAGCGAAAAATCGCACGAGATACGAAATCTGTTTTTTGGGATACTTTTATGGCGATGGGAGGGGAGAACAGTATGGTCTTTTATGTAGAGCATAAACCGGTTTGGGCAAATAAAGATTATACCCATATTACACATGCCGGAGGACGTCCGATAGCAAAAAAATTTGTTGAAGCATTAATGTATCGTTATAATCAGGAGTCTGGATTATGAGATATTTTACCGTTATTTCCATACTTGTATTTTCTTTGTGCTTTTTTCGTGTAACGAATGCACAAACGAATATATCCGTTACTGTCAAGGATAGTTTGACGGAATATCCTTTTATTCGTGTGAAAGAAAATATTTTGTCCGATTCTTTAAATACGATGGCTTTGTTTTATGAAAAATTGAAGATTTTGAAGTTGGATACAGATACGGTTCGGAAAGTAGTTAATATTCTTCATCTTGGGGATTCTCATATTCAGGCAGGTTTCTTGAGCGGACAAATGATGAGCCGTTTTCAGTCCGATTTTGGAAATGCGGGCAGAGGACTGATCGTCCCTTTGAAATTGATCAAGAGTAATGAGCCTCGTGACTATGCAATCCGTTCGACAGCATCGTGGTTCGGGTGTCGGTGCGTTGATCGCAAAAATTATCCGTGTCCGGGACTCGGGGGAATGGCTGTCGCAACTCGGGATACATCTTTCTTTTTTGATATTGCAACTTTGAGTAAGACCGATTCTTGCAATGCTTTTTGTTCGGTAACGGTTTTTCATCATCCGAGGACATCGCCTTTATCTGTCGTTTCGCAAAAAAAAGGAGTGAATTATTATCCTACTCGCTGGCCGTTTGCTTCTCGTATCGAATTAGATACATTAGTATGTAACCTGCATTTGAAGGGGCAGTCTATGTTCGGCGATACGAGTATTTATTATGCTATGAGTCTTGAAAACCGAAATTCGGGTATATTATATCACTCATCGGGTATTAACGGGAGTTGTTATTCTCATTATGTCGAGGCCGGACAAGTTTTGAATCAGACTGCGGCGTTGACTCCGGATCTTATCATTTTATCATTGGGAACGAATGAAGCTTTCGGAAAATGTGACCAAAAAGATATTTATGACCAGATAGATCGGGTAGTGTCTATGTTGCGGGATATTCATCCCGGAGCAGTATTTCTGTTGACTACACCTCCTGAATGTCATCGGCGAGTCCGGCGAAAGGGGAAAAAGAAGTATTATTATACCTATGTTACTAATACAAAAGTCGAGAAGGTTGCTGAAACAATCCGTAGGTATGCCGTCGATAAAGGCCTCGCCTGTTGGAACCTTTTCTCTATATCCGGAGGTCGGGGATCAGCTAAATCATGGGTGAAATATCAGCTTTCGGCGCGAGACAGGATACATTTTAATATAAAGGGATATGAATTGCAGGGAAACTTGCTGTATGATGCGATTATAAAAGGTTATAACGATTATGTTGGAAAATAATAATTGGTTGGGTGAGATATTTGAAAAGCTTGGATTGGATATTCATAAATTGGGTGTTCAGTTTCTATATGATCCGAATAACCCGATGTTGTTCAATAGCGGTTTTTTCTTTTTCTTGTTCCTTGCATTTTTGTTTTTATACCGCTATTGCCGCAAAAATGAACTGTTGCGGAATCTATATGTAATGTTGTTTTCATTCTATTTCTACTATAAATCGAGCGGTATTTATTTATTGGTGCTTATATTTGTCTGTACATTCGATTTTTTTATAGGCAGACTTTTGCATCGTACAGAACGAAAAGTATCACGCAAATGGTTAGTTACATTAAGCCTTATTGTTAATATTTGTATGTTAGGGTATTTTAAATATACCAATTTTATTTTCGATCTGTTTTATAGTGCTGTCAACAGACAATTCGAACCATTCGATATTGTTTTGCCCGTAGGGATTTCGTTTTTTACTTTTCAGTCGATGAGCTATATCATCGATATTTACCGCAAACAGATAGAACCTTTGCAAAGATGGCGGGATTATGCTTTTTATGTTTCCTTTTTCCCCCAATTAGTTGCCGGGCCTATTGTCAGGGCACGAGATTTTATTCCACAGATGAAACAGCCGGTTTTTGTTTCTGGAGAAATGTTCGGTCGGGGTATGTTTCTTATCATGGCTGGTCTGTTTAAAAAGGTCATTATATCCGACTATATCAGTCTTAATTTCGTAGATCGCATTTTTGATAATCCGACATTATATACCGGTTTTGAAAATTTGATGGGAGTATATGCTTACGCTTTACAGATATATTGTGATTTTTCAGGTTATTCCGATATGGCGATAGGAATAGCGTTGTTGTTAGGCTTTCGTTTTAACATCAATTTTGATTCTCCATATAAATCGACATCGATTACCGAGTTTTGGAGACGGTGGCATATTTCTTTGTCTTCATGGTTAAGAGACTATCTGTATATATCTATGGGGGGCAATCGTAAAGGTAAAGTCCGTACCTATATCAATCTGATGCTGACCATGTTGATCGGCGGATTTTGGCATGGGGCTTCTTTACTGTTTGTTTTGTGGGGTGCTTGGCACGGATTGTTATTGGTACTTCATAAATGGTTCAGAAGCATATTTCCTGCATCTAAAGAAGTGCGCAGTCGTTGGTATTGGACTAATGTTTTAAGCATAATCCTCACATTTAATTTGGTCTGTATCGGTTGGGTATTTTTCAGGTCTCCCTCTATGGAGGTGGCAAAGTCTGTATTTTCCCGTATTTTCACCGAATTTCATCCGGAGATTGTTTGGGATTTTATATCGGGATATGCCAATGTCTTGTTTTTTATCTGTTTAGGATTTTTGTTGCATTTTCTTCCACATCGTTATTCTGAGGGAGTGGCAAGGAAAATAGAAATGTCTCCGGTTTCCGTTAAGGCATTTGCGTTTGCATTGTTGATTGTGTTGGTAATACAGATAAAATCGAGTGAGTTGCAGCCGTTCATTTATTTTCAGTTTTAATGATTACTTTGTTAATAATTCATTTTAAAAAGGATTTATTTAAGAAAAAGATTATCTTTGTATAATAACTTGAAAAATGATTGTTATGAAGAGGTATTTAAGTCAGATTATATTGTTGATGATGTTCGTTCCTGTTTTTGCTCAGGAAAAAAGTAATTCAGGCAGTGGCGATGTAAAAGTGTTGAACGCTTCGAATTTTACTGCCGAAACGGCAAAAGGTGTTGTTTTGGTGGATTTTTGGGCAACATGGTGTCCTCCATGTCGGCAGATGTCTCCGATTGTCGATGAAATAGCTAAAGAATTGAAAGGAAAGGCCAAATTTGGAAAAGTAGATGTCGATTCGAATAAAGATTTGGCTACAAAATATCAAATAAGATCGATTCCGACATTTATTCTTTTTAAGAACGGGAAAAAAGTAGATCAGATTGTCGGAGCTGTGGAGAAAAAAGATCTGAAAGATTTTGTATTGAAGCATGTCGATAAGAAGTAAAAGAAGATCGAATAATATTTAGCGGGAATCTGTCCGAATTGATAAGTTCGGACAGATTTTGTTTTATGGAGTAGTTTTATTTTATGTTAATTGTAATGCGAGGTTTATTTATTGCGTTTGTAGCTTTTTTGTATTCAGGTTTACTATATGCCGGTGACGGTTCTGTTTCTTCCCCTTTTACGGTAGAAGAAGCATTGTCGAAGAAAAACAACAATATGTTGTGTTATGTGAGCGGTTATATTGTAGGAGAATATGTTAATTATAGTAATAATAAGCATTTTTATAATATGGCTCCTCCATTTGAAGGGACATCTACTTATCTAATTGCGGATATGCCTTTTGAATACAGGCTCGAAAAATGTATGACTGTGCAGTTAGGAGCGGCTAATACGGATATTTGTAATTTAGATGAATATCCTGTGTATTGGAATAAAAAGTTGCTTTTGCAAGGTAATTTGTCTTTATTTCAGACATTACCGGGGATTAAGAATCTCAAAAATTTTGTTTTACCCGAACAACCGTTAGAAGATGAAACGGTATATTGGAATATTTTTGAAGATTTTGAAACAAAGAATGGATATAAGCCTGTTTCCGGAGATATGTATGGAGGAGGAGTTTTTTATGGAGAGGATAATGCGATTCCTTGGGTATTCGAAGGTGCTACTTTAGGTGAAACAGGAAAAGATGCCAAATGGGACGGAGCTTCGGCTCATTTGCGGTTGACGGAGAGTACGTCTGGTAATCCCGGAGCTATTTATATGAAAGAGGATAAGTCGAATGGGATTGGTTACATTCGTTTTTGGGCTGCGTTTTATGATACCGATAAGAAAGGAAGGATTGCGATTTATATTTCAGGTGATCAGGGTGAATCTTGGGAGTGCGTGGCTTCTGGACTTACTCCTGAAAAGACTCTGAAAGAGTTTCAGGTATTGGTGAATCGGCCTGGAAACTATCGGGTGAAAATCGCTAAATCTGAAAATTCTTCTGATGGTGTTAACATTGATAATATTCGTATTAGCGATTATTTGCAACCGTCTGCTGTTTTTCGTTCAGAGAAGGATGATACTTTTAGCGTATCGGCAAATAACGGAATATTATCTTTGAGTTTTACAGATGAAGTTGATGGCGTCGATATATATACGATAAACGGCTCTTTAGCCTTTTCGATAAAAGATCGTATAGAACATATTTCTATACCTCTATTGCCGGGAGTGTATATTATACGAGGTGGATCGTATATTCGGAAAATTGTATTATAGTCTTGATAAAGCCGTTTAAGAGTCGGAACTTGTGAATAGCACATTGTTTACATTGGGTAGAGGAATCGGGCAAGTAATGTTTCAGAACAATGCTTTGTCCGGAATAATAATGCTATTGGGGATATTTCTCAATTCATGGCAGATAGGATTATTGGCTTTAGCCGGTAATGGCGCAGGTACACTGACAGCATACTTGTCGGGATATAAGCAGGAAGATATAAGAGCCGGGTTGTATGGTTTTAACGGTACGTTAGTGGGAATAGCAATAGGCGTATTTATGCAAATTTCGTTGGTATCTTTATTATTGATGATTATCGCATCTGCTTTTTCTACATGGGTTACCCGATTATTCGGTAGTCAAAGATGGTTGCCGGGATTTACAGCCCCGTTTATTATAACAGTATGGTTGTTATTGGGTATATGTTCATTTTTTTTCCCTTCATTATTATTGCCGACATCTTCTTCTGTTATAGAGTGTAAGCCGGACTTGTTTCGTGCGTTCAGTCTGAATATCGGTCAGGTAATGTTTCAGGGTGAGACAATCGTTTCCGGCTTGTTTTTTTTAGCGGCAATTTTTATAAATTCCCGTTTGAATGCTTTTTATGTAGTAATGGCCTCTTTGCTTTCTGTTGTCGTTTCATTATTTTGGGGAGTCGAATATTCGATGTTGAATATGGGGCTGATGGGATATAATGGTGTGTTATGCGCAATTGCTTTAGGAGATAAAACATGGAAAGGCGCATTTTATGCAGTGTTATCTGTCTTGATATCGATATTATTACAGTTTACCGGGATGAAATTTGGAATGGTTACATTAACTGCGCCGTTTGTTTTGTCTGTATGGTGTATAATGGGAATCAATAAATTGGCATCCGGGAAAAAGAGGTTGAACATTCTTGGTTGATAATGTAGCGTCTTTAACTGCCGGAATTTAAACAGGGCTTTTAATGAATGGCTTTCTTTTTAATCGGAAGTTTAGGAAACATTTTCCTGAAACGAACCATATAAGTAGTTATATTTCCTCCTGCGATAATAAGGGTTACAGCCAAAATAATCATTAATATTCCGCAGCATAATCTTGGAGTCAGAACCTCCCCGAAAACGGTTATTCCGAAAAAAACGGCGGTCAGGGGTTCTAATGCTCCGAGAATTGCAGTCGGAGTAGATCCTATATATTGAACAGCCTGAGTAGTACAGAGGAAGGATATGGCTGTCGGGAAAATAGCCAGGGCTATTAAATTCCCCCAAAGATACCATGCATCGACAGTGAGTAAGCTTTTCCCGAAATCGACACGTACCAAAAATAGAGTCATTCCGAATAATAAAATGTAGAAAGTAAGTTTGAGTGTTGCAATTTCTTTTAATATCGACCTGTTGACACCGACTATATAAATTGCATAAGAGAGGGCGGAGACCATTACTAAAATTATTCCGGTCGTGCTAAGAGTTGAACCGCTACTTGTTTTATAGAGTAATCCGATGCCGACTAATGCCAACAAAATACAAGAAATCGTTAGCAGAGTCAGCTTTTCTTTAAAAACGAAAGCCATGATCAGGGCTACCATAATCGGGTAAACAAATAGCAATGTTGATGCAATGCCGGCTTCCATATAATTATAGCTTAAAAATAGCGCTAATGAGGAGAGAGCTACTAATAGCCCCATGATGACCAATGGCAATACTTCTTTTCGTTGTAGTTTGAAGTTGCGTCCTCTTGCCTTGATCATGATTCCTAATACCGGAATAGCGAACAGATATCTGAAAAAAAGAACAGAATCCGGATTCATTCCTGCTTTATATAGAGGGAGAGCGAACAGTGGATTCATTCCGTAAGCTGCAGCTGCGATAATACCTAAGATATAACCTTTGGTTTTTGTGTTCATGTTTTTATAATTGAATAATAGATCAACCGTTTGCGTTCTTTTTTTCCGTTAAGTATAATTTATCGGAAAAACGACAGCAAAGATACGCTATTGTTTTTGGAAAATATTCTTGTTCGCTATGCATCTTTCTTTTAATTTTGTATTTAACATAGTAGAATTGAATATTCCTTGGAAGATGATGAAAGTAGCTCTATTTATCCCTTGCTATATCAATGCGGTATATCCTCAAGTAGGCATTGCTTCATATAAGTTGCTGAAAAGTTTGGGCGTAGATATTGATTATCCGATAGACCAGACTTGTTGCGGTCAACCGATGGCGAATGCCGGGTTTGAAAATGAAGCAGTTGATTTAGCCCGTCGTTTTGATGAACGTTTTAAAGATTACGATTATATAGTAGGACCTTCGGCAAGTTGTGTCGTATTTGTTCGGGATAATTATGGACGGCTGTTGCAAAAAGATAAGCACCATTGCGCCAGTGAAGGTAAAATATATGATATTTGTGAGTTTATTCATGATGTGATTAAACCGACTTCTCTGAAAGCGAGGTTTCCTCATAAAGTAAGTATCCAGAATAGCTGTCATGGGGTTCGTTTGATGAATTTGTCGTCTCCGAGTGAATTGAATATCCCATATTTCAGTAAATTGCGGGATTTATTGTCTTTGGTGGAAGGAATAGAAATCGTAGAACCGGAACGAAGAGACGAATGTTGTGGTTTCGGCGGTATGTTCGCCATAGAAGAAGATGCCGTATCTGTACAGATGGGACATGATAAAGTAATGCGGCATATAGCTACCGGAGCAGAATATATTGTGGGAGCAGACAGTTCGTGTTTAATGCATCAGAACGGTATTATTCTCCGAGAGAAATTACCGATAAAGACATTGCACATAGTTGAAGTTTTAGCAGCAGGATTATGAGTACGAAGCATTCTAAAGCGGCAGCAGAGTTTTTGAAAAACAAAAAACAGGCTGCATGGCATGATGAAACTCTTTGGTTGGTAAGAGAAAAACGGGATAAATTGAGTAAGGAAGTTCCTGAATGGGAAGAGCTGCGTGATATGGCCTGTGCTACCAAATTATATAGCAACAGCCATTTGGATGAGCTTTTAGTGGAGTTTGAGGCAAATGCGCAGGCAAATGGCGCTCATGTACATTGGGCGAAGGATGGTGAGGAGTATTGTAACATCGTTTATCGCATCTTGGAACAGCATGGTGTCAGGCATTTTATTAAGAGCAAGTCGATGTTGGCGGAGGAGTGTGAATTGAATCCTTTTCTTGAAAGTAAAGGGATTGAGGTAGTGGAGAGTGACTTGGGTGAACGTATTTTGCAATTGATGCATCTTAAACCCAGCCATATTGTTCTTCCTGCTATTCATATAAAGAGAGAGCAGGTCGGGAAATTATTCGAAAAAGAGATGGGTACGGAAAAAGGAAATTTTGACCCTACTTATTTAACTCATGCTGCCCGGAAGAATCTTCGCCAAAAATTTATTCATGCAGAAGCCGCAATGACCGGATGCAACTTTGCCGTGGCATCTACGGGTGAAGTTGTCGTGTGTACTAATGAAGGAAATGCCGATATGGGAGTTTCTCAGCCTAAATTGCAGATTGCGGCTTTCGGAATAGAGAAAATTGTTCCGGACCGTAAATCTTTAAGCATATTTACCCGGCTATTGGCGCGTTCGGCAACAGGACAACCTATAACGACATATACCTCTCATTATCGTAAGCCGAGAGCAGGAGGTGAGTTTCATATTATATTGGTCGATAACGGGCGCAGTAAAATTCTTGCAGATCAAAATCACATAAAAGCATTGAATTGTATACGTTGTGGAGCTTGTATGAATACGTGTCCCGTATATCGTAGAAGCGGAGGTTATTCATATACCTATTTTATTCCCGGACCTATCGGTGTCAATTTGGGAATGTTGAAAGCTCCGTTGCAGTATTCAGATAATGTTTCTGCTTGTTCGTTGTGTTATTCATGCTCGAATGTTTGCCCCGCTAAGGTAGATTTGGCAGAACAAATTTATTTGTGGAGACAAGATTTGGATAAATTTAATAAAGCTGATCGAATGAAAAAAATGATGTCCGGAGGTATGAAATTTATAATGAAGCGTCCTCCGGTTTTTAATACAGCATTGAGATTAGCCCCGTTATCTAATCGTATGCCCCGTTTTCTTATTTATAATAAATTGAATGCTTGGGGAAATGGTCGTGAGATGCCGCAATTCTCAGGAAAGAGTTTTAATGAAATGTGGAAAAATGGAGATGTGAAGTGATTATGAGCAGTAGAGAAAATATATTGCAGAATATCCGGAATGCTGTGCATAAAAAATATGAAAAACCGGAATTGGAAACTTTGGAAAGGCATGCTTTAGTTTATCCGGACGTGATAATGCAATTTCAAAGTATGATAAAACAAGTCGGTGGAGAATCGCTCCTGCTAAATAAGGGAGAGGATATTAACGATATAATCATAAAAGCGTATCCCGAAGCGAAGCGTATAGCTTCTAATATCAGTGAAATTTCTTGTGCGACATTTAATCCGGATGATATCGCTGACCCGGCGGATTTGGATGGTACGGATCTTGCAATTGTTTCAGGTAAGATCGGTGTAGCAGAAAATGGGGCTGTCTGGATAGAGCAAGATGTAAAGTCGCGAGCTGTTTATTTTATTGCGGAAAAACTCGTTATTTTATTAGATAAGGAGAATATTGTAAGTAATATGCATGAAGCATACGATAAAATCGATACGGGAGAATATGGTTTTGGTGTGTTTATTTCCGGACCGTCTAAAACTGCTGATATAGAGCAGGCATTGGTTATGGGAGCTCATGGTGCGCGAGATGTGATGGTGATATTGACGTGATGCCGTTAGTTTAATTTTTTGTAAGCGAAAAACTTTCGATCCCTATTGTTATATGAGTTAGAGCCTGTCGTAAATTTCGTAAAATTCAAACAGGCTCTAAATTTTATATATTTGTTTATCCGTCTTATGACAGTTGTTGGAAATGTTTTATTTGTCTATCTATTTTATCCAGACCTTTTGCAAGCCTTTTTTTAGATTATGTATGATATATAGTCCTGTCTGTAACGTCACAGTTTGTGGTTGATGACCTTTTTTGAGCAGTGTGCCGTTAAAATTATATATTTCCCATTGCTCTGCTTGAATATAAATTCCCCCATCAACGATTGTAGCCCATGGTTTGTCTGAAATTTTAATATCATCGATGCTTGTAGGAGTGTCGATGATAGAACCGAAATTTTTCCATACGTCAGCTCCCTGATATGTTGAGGCCATTCCACTGGGTACATAAAGAATTACTTCTGTAACAGGAACATTGCTAAAAGCGTCTGCAGCGGTTTTTGTAGGTAGTGTTTCGGTGTAAATATATATGGTATTTAATGCACTGCAGTTATTAAATGCTAAAGTTCCTATATTATCTATTACATTAGACATTATAGTGACGGTTGTAAGAGCAGAACATTGCCTAAATGATTGATTTCCTATGTATGAGAGGGATTTGGGGAGTTTTACGCTTGTAAGGGATGTACATAGTCTGAACGCTCCGCCTACTATGGTTTCGATACCTTCTGGAATATTATATTCTCCTTCATAAGTAGTAGGAAGATATGCGAAAAATTTATTGTTGTAAACAGGAGTTGTCAATGAAATACACCCATAAAATGGGTAATTACCTATTTGTGTTACCGAATTAGGAAGTAAACATTCGGTAAGTGCAGTGCAATTTTGAAATGCATTATAGCCAAGAACGGTTACACTTGAAGGTATTGTGACATTGAGGAGAGACGTACAACCGGAAAATGCTGCCTCATCTATCTTTGTTATAGAATTGGGTAATATGATGTTTGTGAGTGAAGTACAATCTTTAAAAGCTTCTTTGCCGATACTTGTTACAGTGTATTCTGTATCATTTAATATAATTTTTTCTGGTATGGAAATATCTCCGCTGTATTTGTCTGCACTATTTGTTACTTCCGCTGTTTTTGTCTTTTCATCTAGATTGTAGAAAATGTTG